>QEUR01000283.1 GCA_003577095.1 Acidobacteriota bacterium | reverse complement strand
GCGACCCTGCTGGGCGTCTACTTCGCCGACGCCGGGCAGCACCTGGAGCACCGCTCCTTCGTCGACCACAACGCCCCGCGGTGCACCTCGCTGGTCACCTACAAGGGCGCCCTGCAGGGCGAGACCGCCCGCACGGTCTGGGTCGGCGACGTGCTGATCCGCAAGGAGGCCGAGGGCATCGACACCTACGAGCTCAACCGCAACCTGGTGCTCACCGACGGCGCCCGCGCCGACTCCGTGCCCAACCTGGAGATCGAGACCGGCGAGATCGAGGGGGCCGGGCACGCCAGCTCGACCGGCCGCTTCGACGACGAGCAGCTCTTCTACCTGATGTCCCGCGGCATCGGGATGCAGGAGGCGCGCCGCCTCGTCGTGCGCGGCTTCTTCGCCGACATCATCGCCAAGATCGGCGTCCCGGAGGTCGTGGACCGGCTGATGGCCGCGATCGACGAGGAGCTGGAGCTGACGATCACCATGGAGCCCGCCTCCGCATGAGCGAGCCGCTGCGCACCCGTGAGCCGGTCCTGGTCTGCCAGGTCGGCGACCTGCCGGCCGGGGCCGGCGCGGTCGTGGCCGAGATCGAGGGCCGGAGGGTCACCATCGCCCGCGACTCGGCCGGTGACCTGCACGCCTTCGACGACACCTGCACCCACCAGAACGTCTCGCTCGCCGAGGGCGAGATCGAGGGTGACCGGATCGAGTGCTGGCTGCACGGGTCCCAGTTCGACATGCGCACCGGCGAGCCCAAGCAGCTGCCCGCGACCAGGCCGGTCGCGGTCCACACGGTCGTCGTCGACGGCGAGGACGTCTACGTCACCCTCGGCGACTGACCGGCGCACACCCTTACCCCATACCGAAGACCTCCACGAAGGAGCAGCATGACCACCCTCGAGATCCGCGACCTCCACGTCGCCGTCGAGACCAACGACGAGCCCAAGCAGATCCTGCGCGGCGTCGACCTGACCGTGAACTCCGGCGAGACCCACGCGATCATGGGCCCCAACGGCTCGGGCAAGTCGACCCTGGCCTACGCGATCGCCGGCCACCCGAAGTACACCGTGACCGGCGGCCAGGTGCTGCTGGACGGCGAGGACGTCCTGGCGATGGGCGTCGACGAGCGCGCGCAGGCCGGTCTGTTCCTGGCCATGCAGTACCCCGTCGAGGTGCCCGGCGTGAGCGTGTCCAACTTCCTGCGCACCGCCAAGACCGCGATCGACGGCGAGGCCCCCAAGCTGCGCCACTGGGTCAAGGACGTCAAGTCCGCGATGGACAACCTGCGGATGGACTCCTCCTTCGCCGACCGCAACGTCAACGAGGGCTTCTCCGGCGGTGAGAAGAAGCGCCACGAGATCCTGCAGATGGAGCTGCTGCAGCCCAAGATCGCCATCCTGGACGAGACCGACTCGGGTCTGGACGTCGACGCCCTGCGCGTGGTCTCCGAGGGCGTCAACCGGGTCAAGGAGAACACCGGCCTGGGCGTCATGCTCATCACCCACTACACCCGGATCCTGCGCTACGTCAGCCCGGACTACGTGCACGTCTTCGTCAACGGCCGCGTCGCCGAGTCCGGCGGCCGCGACCTGGCCGACCGGCTCGAGGAGGAGGGCTACGACCGCTTCCTCCAGGCCGCGGTCTGAGAGGACGGGACGGTATGACGCGGGGCCGGCCGGCCGAGGCGTTCGGCAGCGAGGAGCTCGCCCGGGTGCGGGCGGACTTCCCGCTGCTCGCGCGCACCGTGCGCGAGGGCCGGCCCCTCGTCTACCTCGACAGCGGCGCCACCGCGCAGAAGCCGCGCGTGGTGCTCGACGCGGAGCGCGAGTTCTACGAGCGGCACTACGCCGCCGTCCACCGCGGCGCCCACCAGCTCGCCGAGGAGGCGACCGACGCCTTCGAGAGGGCGCGGGAGACCGTGGCCCGGTTCGTCGGCGGGCGCGCCGACGAGGTGGTCTTCACCCGCAACGGCACCGAGGGCCTGAACCTGCTGGCCTACGCCTTCTCCAACGCGGCCGCCCCGGGCGCGCTGGACGGCGTGGACGAGGAGTGGGCCGCCCGGCTGCGGCTCGGTCCCGGCGACGAGGTCGTGGTGACCGAGATGGAGCACCACGCCAACCTCGTGCCCTGGCAGGAGGTCTGCCGGCGCACCGGCGCCACCCTGCGCTGGATCGGCGTGACCGACGACGGCTACCTGGAGGACCCGGCCACGGTCGTCACCGACCGGACCAGGGTCGTGGCGCTCACGCACGTCTCCAACGTCCTCGGCACCCACAACGACCTGGCGCCGGCGGTGGCCGCCGCCCGCCAGGTCGGCGCGCTGGTCGTGGTCGACGCCTGCCAGTCGGCGCCGCACCTGGACATCACCGACCTGACCGCTGCCGGCTCCGGCGTCGACGCCCTGGTCCTCACCGGGCACAAGACCCTCGGCCCGTCCGGCATCGGCGTGCTGTGGGCCCGTCGCGAGCTGCTCGAGGCGATGCCGCCCTTCCTCACCGGCGGCTCGATGATCGAGGTCGTGCGGATGGAGGGCTCCACCTGGGCGCCGCCGCCGCAGAAGTTCGAGGCCGGCGTGCCGATGACCGCCCAGGCGGTCGGCCTGGCCGCCGCGCTCGACTACCTGACCGCGCTCGGCATGGACCGGGTCGCGGCCCACGACCGGGCGCTGGTCGCGCAGGCGCTGGACGTGCTGGCGCAGCGGCCCTGGGTCCGGGTCCTCGGCCCGACCGACCCGGCCGACCGCGTCGGCGCGGTGTCCTTCGTCGTCGACGGCGTCCACCCGCACGACGTCGGCCAGGTCCTGGACGACTCGGGCGTCGCGGTGCGCACCGGGCACCACTGCGCCTGGCCGCTGCACCGTCGCCTGCGGGTGCCGGCGTCCACCCGCGCCAGCTTCTCGGTGTACACCAGCCCCGCGGAGATCGACGCCTTCGCCGAGGCCCTGGACCGGGTGCCGCAGGTCTTCGGCGCGAGCGCGTGAGGCACGCCTGAAGGAGATGGACCACTGATGGACCTGTACGGCGAGCTCATCCTCGACCACGCGCGGCGCCCGCAGCACGCGGGGCTGCGCGAGCCCTTCGACGTCGAGGTCAACCACGTCAACCCGACCTGCGGCGACGAGGTCAGCCTGCGGGTCCACCTCGAGGACGCGGGGGACGGCGCCGGACGGGTCGTCCGGGACGTCTCCTACGACGCGCTGGGCTGCTCGATCTCGGTGGCCTCCGCATCCGTGCTGGCCGAGGAGACCATCGGCCGGCCGCTGGCGCAGACCCTGCAGACCTACGCCCACCTGCGCGCCATGCTCACCAGCAAGGGCGCCGACCCCGGCGACCCGGAGCAGATCGGCGACGGCGTCGCCTTCGCCGGCGTGGCCCGCTACCCTGCGCGCGTGAAGTGCGCGCTGCTGCCCTGGACCGCCTACCTGGACGCGCTCGCCCGTGCCGGTGCGGACATCTCCGCCGCCAGCGCGGACGGGCACCCGACCACCTCACACCCCTCACCACCGG
>QEUR01000282.1 GCA_003577095.1 Acidobacteriota bacterium | reverse complement strand
ATCACCTTCTTCGCGGGGTTCATCCCGATCGTCGGTGCGGTGACCCCCGGTGCCCTGGCCGTCCTGGTCGCCCTGGTCTCCTCCGGCTTCATGACGGCGGTGTGGGTCCTGCTCATCGTCCTGGCCGTCCAGCAGATCGAGGGCAACGTGCTCACCCCGCTGCTGCAGAGCCGGAGCATGGACCTGCACCCGGTCATCATCCTGCTGGCCGTCGCGGCCGGCGGCACCCGCTGGGGCATCGTGGGCGCCTTCCTCGCCGTCCCCGTCACCGCCACCGCCGTGAGCCTGCTGCGCTACGCCAGCGAGCAGCTGGACCTGCGCACCGGACGCCTGCGCGCCGACGAGGTGCGCACGCTCACCGAGCACGGTCGCCGGGCCGCCCTGGTGGCCCAGGACCAGGCGCCCGTCTTCCGGATGCGCGCGCAGCGGGCCCAGGACCGGGTCGAGCACGAGCGCGGCGCCGCCAGGGCTGCCGACGCCGGCGGCACCTCGCTCCGCGACAGGGTGAGGGGCCCGATGGGCCTGATGGTGCAGCGCCGGCGGCAGAAGGAAGCCGGGGACACGGCGACCGAGGACCCGGACACCCCGCCGGACGCGTGACCGGCGGGTACGACGCGACGAGGGCCGGCCGGCGGGGTGCACCCGCCGACCGGCCCTCACGCTCCGGGGAGGCTGCGGTCAGCCGTCCGTGGCGTCCTTCCAGGCGTCCTTGGCCTTCTCGCCGGCCTGCTTGACGTCGGCCTCGACCTGGTCGCCGACGCCCTCGGCCTGCAGGCGCTCGTTGTCGGTCGCGTCGCCGACGCCCTCCTTGACCTTGCCCTTGGCCTCCTGGGCCGCGTTCTGGATCTTGTCACCCAGTCCCATGGCTCGCTCCTTCTCGTCGGGGTTGCTGACCCGTCCACTCTTGACCACGCCCTGCCGGGTCGCAACCGCTGACGGCCCCCGCCGTGTGGGACGCTTCGGCCATGACCACGACGAACGACCTGCTGCGGGCCGACCCGGCCCGGGAGCGGACGCGGGCCCACCAACGGGCCTGGGGCTGGTACGACTGGGCCAACTCCGCCTACGTGACCACGACCGGCACGGTCCTCATCAGCCCCTACCTGACCTCGCTGGCCCGGGCCGACGCCTGCCCCGACCTGGCCGCGGGCGAGGTCTGCGACACCACGCTGCGCGTGCTGGGCATCCCGGTCGCGGTGGGCTCGGTCGCTCCCTACACGATCACCGTGGCCACCGTCGTCTCGGCCCTGGTCCTGCTCTTCGTCGGCGCGGTCGCCGACCGGCACCCGCGTCCGACCTGGCTGCTCGGAGGACTGGCCTGGGCCGGCGCTACCGCCGCCTCGCTGATGTTCTTCCTGCAGGGCACCAACTGGCGGCTGGGCGTGCTCCTCATCGTGATCGCCACGCTGTGCCTGGGCGCCTCGCAGGTGGTCTACGACGCGCTGCTCAACCGGATCGCCCACCCCGACGACCGGGACAAGGTGTCCTCCAGGGCTTGGGCGCTGGGCTACCTGGGCGGCGGGCTGCTGCTGGTCCTCAACCTCGTCGTGCTGCAGACCTACGAGAGCCTCGGCCTGTCCTACGGCATGGCGATCCGGCTCTCGCTGCTCTCCGCCGGCCTGTGGTGGGGAGTCTTCACGCTCATCCCGGTGATCGGGCTGCGCAGGATCCGCGGCACCACGGCGACCCCGGTGGAGCGCTCCGAGGGCGTGGTGGGCGGGACCTTCGCCCAGCTGCGGGACACCTTCGGCGAGCTGCGCAACTACCCGCACACGCTGACCTTCCTGCTGGCCTACCTGTTCTTCAACGACGGCATCCAGACGGTCATCTCCTCGGCCGCCCTCTACGGCACCGAGGCGCTCGGCTTCGACACCGCCCAGATGACGATCACGATCCTGGTCGTGCAGTTCGTCGCCTTCTTCGGGGCGCTCTTCTTCGGCTTCGTCGCCGGCCGCTTCGGCGCCAAGCGCACCGTGCTCGGCGGCATCGTGATGTGGACCCTGGTGGTGGCCTTCGCCTACTTCGTGCCGAGCGGCGCGTTCGGGGTGTGGATGGTGTGCGCCGTGCTCATCGGCACCGTCATGGGCGGCACGCAGGCGCTTTCTCGCTCGCTCTACTCCCAGCTGGTTCCCCGGGGCCGCGAGTCGGAGTTCTTCAGCTTCTACCAGGCCATGGAGCGCGGGACCAGCTGGTTCGGCACGCTGGCGTTCGGCCTGACCTACCAGTTGACCGGCTCCTACCGGCCGGCGATCCTGGTCACGATCGTCTTCTTCGTCCTCGGCGGTCTCATCCTCACCCGGGTGCGGATGCGCGAGGGCATCGCCGCCGCCGGCAACGAGCAGCCGAGGGTCGTCTAGGCGCGGCGACGGCCCCGGACCGTGGTGGTCCGGGGCCGTCAGCAGGTATGCGGTGCGCTCAGGCGGTGCGCTTGCGGCTCGACTTCTGCCCGCGCTGGGTGCGCAGGAGGTCCAGGCGCTCCTCGAGGAGCTCCTCCAGCTCGGGGATGGAACGCCGCTCCAGCAGCATGTCCCAGTGGGTGCGCTGGTGCTTGGCCGGCTTGACCTCCGGCTCGGGCCCGTCGACCAGCTTGGCGTCCAGGCCGCAGCGGCACTCCCACAGCGGCGGGATCTCGGCCTCGACCGAGAAGGGCAGCTCGCTGATGTGGCCGTCGGGGCAGACGTAGCGGGTGATACGACGCTCGCTGAACGTCACGCCCTCGTCGCTCTCGAAAGACAGCCAGCTCAGGTTCGTTCCGCGGAGGGACCTCTCAGCCATGTGCGCTCCAATCGCGTCAGGTGACACGGAGAATTCTTCGGTCGGTCGTGGTGGTGTGACCTACGGTTCAACGCGTCCCGGGGCCACGGTGTTCCCCGGCACGCGTGCGTCACGACAGACCGCCGGTGGACGGCGCTACTCGGGGGTATCGGTCAATGGTAGCGGGATCCGCGTCCGGGGGCCAGTCGAGACGTGCGCCGGGGTCCGCTCAGCGCCCCAGCGGCGGCGGCCCGTCGGGGCCCTGCCCGGCGCCGGGAGCAGGCTCCTCGGAGACGACCTCGCCCTCGATCACGTCCGCCCGACCGGGCGACCGGCGCCGCCCGGGCTCGGTGGACCCGACCGCGGCCGCCCGCAGCCGCAGGGCCTGCTGCGCGACGAGCACCTGGAGGAGGCGGCGGGCCAGGGGGCGGGTGAAGGGCAGCACGAGGAAGAGGCCGAGGACGTCGCTGACGAAGCCGGGCAGCACGAGCAGGAAGGCGCCGGCACCCACCAGGATGGCGTCGGTCGCCTCGTCGGTCGGCATCCGCCCGGAGTCCAGCGCGCTGCGCAGCGCGCCGAAGGTGCGTCCGGTCTCGCGGCGGGCCAGCCAGGTGCCGACGACGGCCATCCCGAGCAGCAGCAGGATGGTCCAGCCCAGGCCGATGGAGCGGCCGACCGCGACCAGCACGACGATCTCGACGAGGGGCAGCAGGACGAGCGCCACGAGGGCCCACCGCAGCCAGCTGCGGCGGCGCGGTCG
>QEUR01000009.1 GCA_003577095.1 Acidobacteriota bacterium | reverse complement strand
CGGACCTGACGGCCTTCGAGGAGCGGATGGGGGCCTCCGACCTGGCCGCCGCCGTCGACGCCGACAGCGCCGAGGCCCGTGCCCTCGGGCTGAGCTCGACCCCGACCTTCCTGGTCAACACCGCGCTCGTGCGCGGCGCGCAGCCGGTCGAGCACTTCCGGCAGGTCATCGCCCAGGAGCTGGAGCGGGCGGGGTCGGCCGACTGAGCCGCGCGGCGCCGCGCGGCGCCGCGCACGCGGCGGCCACCGCCCGGGCGGCGGAGGCACGGCATACCCCTCGAGGCACGGCATACCGATCAGCGCCGGCACACCCCCTCAGCGTCGGGGCCCGCTGGTGACCGCGACGTCGTCGCTGGCCGGCGGCGTACGCGTCGGGGTGTGGTCCGGCGGAGGGATCGTCAGCGTCTCGGTGACCTCTGCGGTCGTCGAGGCCTGGTCCGCACCCTCCGCGGCGACGATCGGGCTGGTCACCACGCCGAGGTCCGGCCCGCAGGTGCGGTCGGCGGGCGGGTCGGCCTGGAGGGTGCGCCCGTTGATCATGCTGACGTCGTCGTACTGCGGCCGGCCCGAGACCAGGTTGCGGTAGCTGTAGCGGGTGAGGCTGAGCATCGACAAGTCCCCGCCCATCGACAGGACGTCGAAGCTGTAGGGGTGCCCCTGGAGCTCACCGGCGGTCTCCGGGTCCTCCTGCGCCGCCTCCTGCGCCTCCTCGGTCAGCGGCGGCAGCCGGAACTGGTTGACCAGCCCGCCGCCGGTGAACGACCCCATCTGCACGTGCCCGCGCTCGAGCGCGGCCGCGTGCATGTGCCCGTTGAGCGTCACGCCGGTCGCGGTCACCCGGTCGGCGGCGTAGGGCTCGTGCGTCACCACGAGGTCGGTCGGGGTCAGCCCGGCGGTGGCCTCCTTGAAGGCGTCGGCGGCCGCGACCTGGTCGGCGCCGAAGTCGTCGCTGCGCTGGTTGTAGTAGCGCACGTCGTTGAAGCCGCTGATCGTCACGCCGTTGACGCCGACCTCCACGTAGTCCCCGGCGGTCGGCTCGAGCAGCAGCACGTTGGGGATCCGCGCCAGCCGACGCAGCAGCGCCTCGTCGTCGGCCGACGTCGCGTCGTGGTTGCCGCGGACGAAGATGTAGGGCACGCCGAGGCTCTCGATCCCGTCGTAGATATCGGTCAGGACCCCCTCGCGTGGCTGCCCGAAGTTGACGAGGTCGCCGGCGTCGATGACGGCGTCGATGCCCTCCGAGGCGACGATCTGCCGCATCAGCGGGTACTGGTTCATCCCGTGGATGTCGCTGACCAGCAGGAACTTGGCGGCGACCGGTGCCTGGGTCGTCACCGGCGTGAACTCCTCGCGCAGCGCGTCCGAGAGCGCGAGCAGGTTGGTGACGTAGACCGCGCCCTGGTCGGCGTTGCTGGTCAGGTCGGTGAGGATCGAGCGGTTGGCCTGCACCAGGGACAGCAGGGAGGTCGCGCGGAACTCCGCCACGTTGTCGGTGCGATAGGTCAGGTATGCCGCCGCGCCCGGCCCGATCGTCGCCGCCAGGGTGGCGCCGGTCGCCGCCGCGACGACCTTGCCCAGGTGGTGCGGCCGCGCGACGGTGTAGGTGAGCAGGACGGCCAGGGAGGTGACCAGCGCCCCCAGGGCGAACTTCCAGGCGACCTCGCGCACGCCGGCGTCGATCGCCCCGCGCAGCTCATCCTGGCTGGGCTCGAGGCTGGCCGTGTTCAGCCGCCCGCCGCGCAGCAGGTCGGTGACCTCCTCGCGCACCGAGACCTGGGCCTGCAGCCCGGGCGCGGGGAGCCTGCCGTTGAAGCTCATCACGACGTCGCCGACGACCATCGGCAGGTGCACGGTCGAGTCGAGCGTGGGGGCGACGGAGACGTCGGCGGCGAAGTACTGCGTCTCGGTGTGCACCGGCCACAGCTGGGTGGCCGCCACCCCGCCCATGAAGGCGACGACGGTGAGGATGGCCAGCACGACGCCGCGCCGCAGCCCGGCGAGCATGCCGGGGGGCGGCGCGATCGTGCGTCGGCCGTCACGGGTAGCCATCGCGCGTCAGCGTAGTCAACCCCGCTGGGACCGCCACCGGGCCGCTACCCTCCCAGCATGGACGCGGACGTCATCGTCGTCGGGGCCGGCCTGGCCGGCCTGGTCGCCACCGCAGAGCTGGTCGCCGCCGGGCGGCGCGTGGTGCTCGTGGACCAGGAGCCCGCGCGGCACCTGGGTGGCCAGGCGTGGTGGAGCTTCGGCGGGCTGTTCCTCGTCGGCACGCCGGAGCAGCGGCGGATGGGGATCAGGGACAGCGAGGACCTGGCCTGGCAGGACTGGCGGGGGACAGCCGGCTTCGACCGCCTCGACGGCCCCGCCGCCGAGGACCTGTGGGGTATGCGGTGGGCCCGCGCCTACGTCTCGTGGGCGGCGGGGGAGAAGCGGTCCTGGCTGCGCGAGAAGGGGATCGGGCTGTTCCCTGTCGTCGGCTGGGCGGAGCGGGGCGACGGCAGCGCCACCGGGCACGGCAACTCGGTGCCGCGCTTCCACATCACCTGGGGCACCGGACCCGGCGTGGTCCAGCCCTTCGAGCGTGAGGTGCGCGCGGGGGTCGAGGCGGGCCTGGTCGAGCTGCGGGGGCGGCACCGGGTGACCGGGCTCGTGGTCACCGACGGTGCCGTCACCGGAGTGCGGGGCCGGGTGCTGGCCGAGGACGACGCCGAGCGGGGAGCGCCGACCTCCCGGGAGGCGGTGGGCGAGTTCGAGGTGACCGCCCAGGCGGTGGTGGTGACCAGCGGTGGCATCGGCGCCGACGAGGAGCTGGTCCGGCGCTGGTGGCCGGAGCGGCTCGGCACGCCGCCTCGGGGGATGGCCACCGGCGTGCCGGCCTACGTCGACGGGTCGATGCTGGAGCCGGTGGAGGCGGCCGGTGCCCGGCTGGTCAACCGCGACCGGATGTGGCACTACGTGGAGGGTCTGCCCAACCACTCGCCGGTCTGGCCGGGGCACGGCATACGCATCCTCCCCGGACCCAGCTCCCTGTGGCTCGACGCGCTGGGGAGGCGCCTGCCGTTCCCGTTCCTGCCCGGCTTCGACACCCTCGGGACGCTCGCCCACCTGCGGACGGCCGCGCCCGAGCACGACCACTCGTGGTTCGTGGCGACGACGACGATCCTGGGCAAGGAGTACGCCCTCTCCGGGTCCGAGCAGAACCCCGACCTGACGGGGCGCTCGGTGCGCCAGGTGCTGGGGCGGGTGACGACCGACGTGCCGGCGCCGGTGCAGGCGTTCGTCGACCACGGCGCGGACGTGGTGCGGGCGGGCACGGTGGAGGAGCTGGTCGCCGGCATGAATGCGATGACCGGCCAGGACCTCGTCGACCCGGCGTCCGTGCGCGAGCTGGTGGAGGCGCGGGACCGCGAGCTGGACAACGACTACGGCAAGGACGTGCAGACCGCGCTCGTGCGCGCCGCCCGACGCTCGCGCGGGGACCGGCTCGTGCGGACCGCTGCGCCGCACCGCTTCCTCGACCCCAGGCACGGCCCGCTCGTGGCCGTGCGCCTGCGCGTGCTGACCCGCAAGACCCTCGGCGGCGTCCAGACCGACCTGGAGTCCCGGGCGCTGGACGCCGCGGGCAGCCCGGTCCCCGGGCTCTACGCCGCGGGCGAGGTGGCCGGGTTCGGCGGCGGCGGCGTGCACGGCTACCGCTCGCTCGAGGGCACCTTCCTCGGCGGCTGCCTCTTCAGCGGCCGCAGCGCGGGCCGGGCCCTGGCCGCCGCCCTCTGACGCGCGCGCCCTCCCCCGACCGGCGACACGGTCGGTCCGGCGGGGGCGTGGCTCCTCGCCCGACCGGCGACACGGTCGGTCCGGCGGGGGCGTGCTCCACTTCCTCGACCGGCGACACGCTCGGTCCGGGGGACGCGTCGGGGCGTGCACGTCATACCCGTGTGGTTGGGTGAACCTGTGGACCTCGAGACGTTGCGCCGCAAGGCGGGGACCGCCGCGCTGGTGGGCTTCCGGCTGCTCCCCGGGCCGCTGAAGCGGGCGGCGGTGCGCGTGGGTGCACCGACCTATACCGCCGGCGCCGTTTGCGTGCTCGAGCACGACGGCGAGGTGCTGGTGCTGTGGCAGCCGCACCGGCTGGGCTGGAGCCTGCCCGGTGGGCTGCTGGAGAGGGGCGAGGCTCCCGGCGAGGCGGTGCGCCGCGAGGTGGCCGAGGAGATCGGGCTCGACGTGGACCCCGGCGACCCCGTCGTGGTGCGCGTGGACCACGTCGACCAGGGCATCGACGTCGTCTTCCGGGTGCGCCTGGACTCCCGTCCCGAGCTGTCGCTGGCTACCGAGGCGCGCAAGGCACGGTGGGTGAGGCCGGAGGAGCTCACCGAGGAGCAGGCGGACCGGGACACGAGAGGCATCCTCGAGACGCTGCGGTCGGCAGGCGAGCAGCCGCGGACGGGCCGGTTGATCGGACCGGTTGACGGGGCTGCCTGACCTGGCCGCCTGATCGGACCGGCTGACAAGCCCCAAGGAGAGGAGCGAGAGCGTGACCGTCTTCGTGTCGCACACTACCGTCGACTGCCACGACGCCTACGCGCTCAGCGAGTGGTGGCGGGAGGTGCTGGCCTACGAGATGGACCCGGACGACCCCAACGAGCCCGGGCACGAGGAGTGCCTGATCCGCGACCCGGGCACCGGTCACACCCTGCTGTTCATCGAGGTGCCGGACGCCGAGCTGCCCGCCAAGCGGATCCACCTCGACGTCCGCCCGCGCGAGCGCGTCCAGGACGAGGAGGTCGCGTGGCTCCTGGAGCGGGGAGCCGAGCTGGTCGCGGACCGACGTGGCATCTACGGGCCGGGCAGCGGGTGGGTGACGCTGGCCGACCCGGAGGGCAACCAGTTCTGCGTGCTCCGGTCGCAGGCCGAGCTCGGGGGTGTCAGGCCGGGCTGACGTCCAGCAGGATCTTGCCGATGTGCCCGGAGGCCTCCATCTCCTGGTGCGCGGCCGCGGCGTCCTCCAGGGCATGGCGCGACTGGATGACGGTGCGCACGCGACCCTCCTCGATCCATGGCCAGACCCTCTCACGCACCTGCGCGACGATCTGCGCCTTCGACTCCGGGGAACGCGAGCGCAGGGAGGTGGCGATGACCCGGCCGCGTTTGCGCAGGAGGGCACCGAGATCGAGCTCGGCCTTGGTGCCGCCCAGCAGCCCGATGACGACCAGCCGTCCGTCGGGGGCGAGGGCGTCGACGTTGCGGGCGAGGTACTTGGCGCCGACGACGTCCAGGATCACGTCCGCGCCCCGACCGTCCGTGGCCGCCTTGATCTGCTCGACGAAGTCCTGCTCCTTGTAGTCGATGAGCAGGTCGGCGCCGAGCTCTTCGCAGGCCTCCAGCTTGGCTGCTGACCCTGCCGTGACGGCGACCCGTGCGCCGAGGGCGCAGGCGATCTGGACCGCCATGGTGCCGATGCCGCTGGAGCCGCCGTGGAGGAGGACGGTCTCGCCCTCGCTCAGCCCCGCCTCCATGACCAAATTGCTCCACACCGTGCAGGCCACCTCGGGCAGCGCGGCAGCGTCGGCCAGGGGGACACCGGCAGGGACCGGGAGGAGCTGGCCGACGGGGACGGCGACCTGCTCTGCATACCCGCCCCCTGAGAGGAGCGCGCAGACCTCGTCGCCGACCGCCCAGCCCGCTTCCTCGGTGTCTGGGCCGAGAGATGCGATCCGCCCGCTGACCTCGAGCCCGGGCAGCTCCGAGGCGCCCTTGGGCGGCGGGTAGTAGCCCTTCCGCTGCTGCACGTCGGCCCGGTTGACCCCGGCGGCGACGACGTCGACGAGGGCCTCGCCGGGACCGGGGCGCGGTGGTTCCACGTCCGCCGGGACCAGGACGTCGGGGGCGCCGGGCTCGCTGATCGTGATGGCACGCATGCGACCGACGGTACGGCAGGGCGGCTGGCGACGGAGGTGGGGCCCGCGCCTGGTGCCGGTGACCATCCACACCCTGGTCGATCTAGAACAAAATTGCGACACGCTTGTGGATAACTAGAACGTATGTCTGAATCATCGCCTAGGCTTGTTGCATGCCCGGAAGGTGGGGACCGGCCGGGCGGGAGGAAGCACAGCGAGAGGGGTGAGGGGTATGGCGGCACAGCTGCAGGAGCGGGACCGGTCCGGTGGGGCGCGGGAGGAGCTGAGGGAGGCGCTTGCCGTGCTGGGCCTGCGTGAGGACCTGGCCGAGCCGTGGCTGCAGGGGATGGTGGCCCAGGCGGTCCAGGACGGCGGCGCGCACCCGTCCGTGCAGCCACCGGAGGACGGGGCGCAGGTGATCGCCGGCATGGTCGCGATGGCGCGGGCCAGGTGCGCGGTGGACGCGACGGTGCTGGTGTCGGTGCAGGACCTGGTGCTGCGCACCGGCGAGGTGCTGCTGGCCGAGCGCGGTGTGGACGACCCGACGGACCTGGGCATCACCCGGAGGGCGGCCTGGCGGGCGGAGGTGAAGTCGTCGGTGGCCGGCGAGCTGCAGGTCGCCCTGGGCGTCGGGGTGACCGAGGCCCGGCAGCTGGTCGCGGTGGCCTGCCTGCCCGGGGACGTGCGTGCACCGGTGCTCGGCGCGCTGCGGCGCGGGGAGGTGCACTGGGCGCTGGTGCGCAGGTTCCAGACGCGCACGGCCCGACTGGACGTCGCGGACGCCGCGAGGGTGGCGCAGGCGATGTTCGGGACCGACCCGCAGGTCGCGGCCGTCGAGCGGCTGGACCCGGACGGTGAGCTGACCTCCAGGCCATGGCACCAGGCCGAGTACTACGCCGCTCTCGACCGCGAGGTCGCCCGCCACCGTGAGGAGGACGAGACGTCCGCCGCGCAGGAACGGGAGCAGGCGCACGCGGCCCGTGGCGCGGGGCTGGAGGTGCACGAGGACGGCACCGCCACGTTCACGGTGACCGGGTCGCTGGCCACGATGGTCGCCCTCAGCGGCCGGATCGAGGGGATGGCCCGCCGCTGCCGCAAGGCCGGTGACGAGCGGACCCTCGACCAGCTGCGAGCCGACGTCGTCGCCTGCCTGCTGATCTTCGGCGTCGTGGACCTGCCCGGACCGGACGAGGACGACCCGGACGCCATCATCACCCCTGCCGACGTCGAGGCTCTCCGGTCGATCGTCGAGGCCACCCCGGCCGGCCAGGTGGAGCTCGTCGTCCCGTGGGACGCCCTCCTCGGGCGAGTCGTCTGTCCGCGCTGCGACGGGCGAGCCGTCGGGCCAGTCGTCGGCAACGACCCGCCCTCGGACGATCTGTCGCCCCGCGGTGGCTCTCTCCCGGGTGGCCCGCCGCCCGGTGCTGGCCCGCCGCCGGAGCCTGACTCTCCCCCGGACGGCGACCATCCGCCGCACGAAGATGAACCGGCTCAGGACGACCGCGCTCGACCGCGGTGGGTGGGTGAGCTGCGTGGGTCCCCCGCCGGGTGGGTGACGCCTGCCGAGGCACGGGAGATCGCGCTGCGACCCGGTTCGACGTTCTACCGGCTCCTCACCGACCCGGCCGACGGGCGATGCATCGAGCGCACGATCGCCCGCTACGCCCCGGACGCCGACATGCGCCGCCAGATCAGGGCCGCCGACGTCTACGGGCGCGGGCCGGGCTGCCGGCGTCCGGCGTCGGCGTGCGAGCTGGACCACGAGCACGAGCACGCGGACGGCGGACCGACGACCGAGGTCAACCTCAACGCCAAGGCCAAGCTGGACCACTGGCGCAAGACCAAGCGGCTCGTCCGCACGATGATGAACCGCCGTCGGGACCTGACCTGGACCACGTTGCTGGGCCAGGTCGCCCGGACCCGGTCCCACGACTACCGGCAGTACGCCGACGCCTTCGACCGGCTCGCTCCCGGTCCGGCGTCCGGCAGCCCGACGGGCCAGGCCGACCTGGCCGCACGCCGGGACCTGGCCAACCAGGTGCTCTACGCGGCGATCGTCGCCAGGGCCGCCGGTGAACGCGCCGGCGCCGAGGACGACATCCCCGGCTCGGAGGACTGGCTCGTCCTCGGCGACTGGCGCACGGTCACGCACCGCGGGGAGGACGGCGTCAGGCGGGCCGGACCACCACCGCAACCGCTCACGCCGGAGGAGATCCTCGGCATGGTCGACCCGGACAACGGCGCTGCGGGCGCCGACGGCACCGCGTGCCCGAAGGGCCAGAGCGACGGTCCCGGATGGACCTGCCCCGACGACACCCCGCCGCCCTTCTGAGCGGAGCGCCGTGGTGGTGACGTCAGGGGCGAGGGCTGCTTGGGCCGACCTACCCCGGGGCGGTGAATGCCGCGAGGAACCGCCGCAACAGGTCGGCCGACTGCTCCCGCGGCAGGGCCTCGATCAGCTCCAGCACCTGGGCCAGGTCGAGGTCACCGCCGGCGCGCGCGGCCTGCGCCAGCGCCTCGGGATCGGGGATGCCCAGCGCCTCGCCGGGTTCCGAAGCGCCGCGGCTCGGCTCTTCCGACTGGGCCCACCCGCGCACCTCGTCGGCCGCCTCCTCGAGCGCGCGCACCAGCTCTGGGAGCACGCCCTCGGTCACCGGCGTGACGGTCAGATGGGTGGACCGCGGGAGCACGGTCCCGTCGGACTGCGCGATCCCCGGCTGCCCCTGGAGGACGAATCCCCGCCGTCCCACGGCACCTGCCCAGAGGTGCGGGTCGACCCGGCGCTCCGGGGGCACGGCGTCGTCGGTGGCGACGGCCAGGAGCGGCCCGGTGGGATCGCCGAGCACGCGCAAGCCCTCGATTCCCTCGACCGCGGCCCGGGTCGCCGCGGTGGCGCGGACCGTGCGGCCGGTCAGCTCGACGTAACCGTCCGGACCCAGGGCACCGACCACGGCCCACGCCGCTGCGAGGGAGGTGGTCGAGCGCGTGCCCAGCAGCGTCGGGTTCACGACCGGGTAGCCGGGCCAGGCCGTGAGGGCGAAGTACCGCGCCCGGTCCAGCTCGGGGTCGGCGAACAGCAGCAGCGAGGCGCCCTTCGGAGCGAACCCGTACTTGTGCAGGTCCGCGCTGATACTGCTCACCCCGGGCACCGAGAAGTCCCACGGCGGGACCGCCCCGCCGCCGGCCGCCTCCCACCAGGGCAGCACGAGCCCGCCTATGCAGGCATCGACGTGGCAGGGGACGCCGAGCGCCGCGGCGGCCTCCGCGACCTCCGTCACCGGGTCGACGACACCGTGCGGGTACGAGGGTGCCGACACCACGACGAGGGCCACGTCCGGATGCTCCGTCGCAGCCACCATGTCGGCCACCAGCGGTCGACCGGTCCTCGGGTCGACCGGGACCACGACGACCTCCAGGTCGAAGAGGTGGGCGGCCTTGTGGAAGGCCGCGTGCGCGCTCGCCGGCACCACGAGCCGTGGTCGTCGCTGCTCCCTGTCCTGGCGCGCGCGGCGCCAACGCTCCCTGGCCGCGAGCACGGCGAGCAGGCAGCTCTCGGTGCCGCCGGAGGTGACCGAGCCGGTCACCCGCGGTCCGCGCAGCATCTCCCGCGCGAAGCGCACCAGGTCACCCTCGAGCAGCGCGACGGACGGGAAGGTCGTGGGGTCGAGCCCGTTGACCCACAGCACCTGCTCCGCCGCCTGGGCGGCCAGCCGCTCGAGGTCCGGCCGTCCGCTGTCGTAGACGTAGGAGAGCACACGTCCGCCGTGCGTCGGCGCGTCCTGCGACCGGTATGCCGTGAGCCGCCCCAGCAGCTCCTCGGCCGCCGGGTGCGTCGGGCCCTTGGCGGGGTCGGTGGGCGGTCGGTTCACGGGGAGACCTCCGGTTCCTGGTAGCGGCGCAGCAGCAGCAGGCTGGCGGCGACGAGCACGGCGGGCGCGAGGGAGAAGGCGAGCACGATGGCAGTCAGGGCCGTGTCCGGCTGCTCGGCCCTCACCCCGGCCGCGCTCGAGACGAAGCCACCCGCCGCGAGCATGAGCAGGACGAGCACCGGTCCGGAGGCCAGCCCGGCGGTCTCGCCGGCGGTCCACAGCCCGCTCATCGCCCCGCCCTGGTGACGGCCCGCCCGGGAGATCACGTCGGGCAGCATCGCGAGCGGGAACAGCTGCATCCCGGCGTAGGCGACGCCGGCCAGCGCCACGCACGTGTAGGCCCACCAGGTGGGCAGCACCGGCACGGCCGTCAGCGCGAGCGCCGCGACGACGAAGAGCACCGACGCGGCGGTGAGGGAGCGTGCCTTGCCGTGACGTGCGGAGTAGCCGGTCCACAGCGGCATGACGAGGAGGGCCGGCCCCACCAGCGCGACGAAGAGGAAGGTCAGCGCAGCTTGCGAGCCGAGGGTGTAGGTGGCGACGTACTGCGCCGCGGCGAGCATCGTCCCGGTCGCGACCGCCTGCAGGACGAACACGCCGAGGAGCACGCGGTATGCCGTGTGCTCGCGCAGGGCGCGCAGCCCGGCCCGGTAGCCGGCGGCCGCGCCGGGCGCCGGGGAGGGGGGTGTGACGGTCCCGCCGGCAGCAGGTGCGGCAGCCCCGCGTACGCCGAGCACCGTGGCCAGCATCCCGACGAGGAGCACGACCGCCACGACGACCCCCATCACCAGGTAGCCGCGGTGGCCGCCCCCTGCGGCGTCGCGCACCGCGGGCCCGCCGGCCCCGACGACGAGGATCGCCAGGGCCAGGACCGCGATCCGCCAGCTCAGCAGCCGGGTGCGCTCGCGGTAGCCGTCGGTCAGGTCGGCCGGCAGCGCGATGTAGGGCACCTGGAAGAGGCTGAACGAGGTCGTCGCCAGCAGGAACGCGACCACCACCCAGGCGGCCGCGCCCCACGGCCCGAGCGTCTCCGGCGCCGCGAAGGTGGCGACGAAGCCCACCGGCAGCGTGAGGGCCCCGAGGGTCATCAGCCGGGTGCGCGTCGAGCGGCGGCGCAGCTCGTGGTCCGACCACGTACCCACGACAGGGTCGATCGCGACGTCCCAGACCTTGGGGATCACGACCACCAGCGAGGCCAGCAGCGCGGGGACGGCGAGGGTGTCGGTGAGGTAGTAGGCGAGCACCAGCCCGGGCAGCGTCCCGAAGCCGCCGGTGCCGACGCTGCCCGCCGCATAGCCCGCGACCGCCCGGCGCGGAACCCGGTCGCCGCGCTCCCGGACCAGCGTCACCGCGCCGCCCTCGCCGTCACCGCGCCGCCCTCGCCGCTGACGGCGCCACCTTCGCCGTCGCGCGCCGGCCCAGCCGTCGCGAGATCTCCTCCGCCGCCCGCCGGACCTGGCCCACGACCTTCTCGCGGACGTCATCGCCGAGGTGCTCGCTCTCGGCCGTGACCGCGACGGCCGCGACGGGATGACCGGCGTGGTCGAGCACCGCGGTGGCGACCGAGTCCAGACCGGGGGTGACCAGGCCCTCCTCCACGGCATACCC
Organism: Acidobacteriota bacterium; assembly: GCA_003577095.1. Classification (GTDB taxonomy): domain Bacteria; phylum Actinomycetota; class Actinomycetes; order Actinomycetales; family Dermatophilaceae; genus Ornithinicoccus. The sequence continues at coordinate 12,678 of QEUR01000009.1, read as the reverse complement.
GAGGGCCCTGGTGCGGGAGAGCACCGGGCGCAGCGTCGTCAGCGAGGTCGGCCCGACGCCGTGCCGCTGGACGAACGCGTCGACCGAGGGGAAGAGTGCCCGGACCTGCGCCGCCGGCAGCGCCGCGAGGATCGCCAGCCCGGTGGCGGTGAGCGACGCCGGCAGCCGCACACCCACGTCGCTGACCAGCGACGGCCGCCCGGCGACCCGCTCCTCGACGACATAGACCACGTCCCGTCCGTGCAGCACCCCGAGGTGGGCGTTCTGGCCGGTCGTGTCGGCCAGCCGGGCCAGCACCGGGCGCGCCAGCCGCTGCAGCGGGGCGTGCCTGGTGTAGGCCGACCCCAGCTCGAACGCGGCGACACCCAACCCGTAGCGCCGCTCCTCCGGCAGGTGCACCACGAAGCCGCGCTCGACCAGCACCGCGAGCAGGTGGTACGTCGTCGAGCGGGGCAGCCCGAGGGTGCGTGCGATGCTCGCCGCGGGCAGCGGGCCGGCGTGCCGCGCCAGCAGCATGAGCACGTCAAGCGCGTGCGCTGCGGCGGGTGCGTTGGCCATCGCGCCAGTATGCCGTCGCGCGGCGGCCGCGCGCCGCCCTCCTTAGGATCGTGGGCGAGGCGCGGGAGGTCCGCGGTGGCGACGGGAGGGCCAGGATGGCGGGTATCTACTGCTCGTGGAGCGGCGGCAAGGACTGCGCTGCGGCGCTCCACGAGACGTGGCGGCGCGACGTCCCGGCGGTGCTGCTGACCATGCTCACCGAGGACGGCGAGCGCTCCCGCTCCCACGGCCTGCGCCGCGAGGTGCTCGTCCGCCAGGCGGAGGCGATCGATGTCCCGGTCCGCTTCGCCGCCTCGACGTGGGGAGGGTATGCAGAGTCGCTCCTCTCCCTCGTCCGCGGCGCCGCGGAGGACGGGTTCACCACCGGGGTCTTCGGCGACCTCGACGTGGAGGGGCACCGTGAGTGGCAGGAGCGGCTGGCCCGGGAGGCCGGCACCACCGCGGTCCTGCCGCTGTGGAAGCGGAACACCACCCGGCACGCGAGATCCGTCGTGGAGCAGGGCTTCCGGGCGATGATCGTGGCCGTCAAGGACAAGATGGTGCCGCTCCACCTGCTCGGCCGCGTGATGGACGAGGAGGTCGTCGGCGAGCTGAGGGCCGCAGGGGTCGACCCGTCGGGGGAGTACGGCGAGTTCCACACCGTCGTGGTCGACGGCCCGATCTTCGAGCGGCCGCTCGTGCTGGAGCAGGGGGAGCGGACGCTGCGGTCGGGGATGTGGTTCCTCGACGTCCGCGTGGGCTGAGGGAGGGCGCGGGCGCGGCGCGGCCGACGTGCCGGCAGCGGGCCCTCAGAGCCGACGTGCCGGTCGAGGGCCGTCAGAGCAGGCCGGCGCGCTTGGCCGCCCGCCGTGCGGTCGCCGGGACCAGCACCACGAAGCGCTCGAGGACGAGCATCGTCTCGTCGGTCAGCTCCCGGCCGGCAGGTGCGTGCTCGGTGAAGAACCGGCGGTGCTCCGCGCGCCACTCGGCGAGGGAGCCGAAGCCCTCGCGCAGGGCGTGCGCCTCGTCGACCTCGCCGTAGGGGACGAGGTCCACGCGCGTCGTCCGCACCAGGGCCCGGGGCATCTCCTGCCCGTCGACGATGATCGACAGCGATCCGGGCGCGGGCAGCGCCAGGTCCAGGCGCGTCTCGACCAGGGTGTCGCCGCCACGGTCGCTGGGGTCCTCCCGGTCGCCGGGGTCGATTGGGTCCCCCGACTCGGACTCCGCCTCCGCCCGGGCGCGGGCCTCCTCCTCGTAGTCCCACAGCGCGCTCGTCGTCGCGGTCCTGCGTCCGGCCAGCACCTGCGCCAGCAGCCGGTCGGCCTCGGCGGGGGTGGCGCCGAAGGACCAGGCCGGCGGGGGCAGCGTGTCGGCGGCGGTCGCCCCGAGGTAGCCGGCCACCGGGTTGATCCCGCCGCGCAGCCGCGCGTCCGCCCAGAAGGCGCTGATCAGGGCGTCGTCCATGGCGACCAACGTAGAGGGCGCGCCTGGGAGGTCAGGCCACCGGCGCGCTACGTCTCGCATGCCAGACGGATCACGCTGGCCGCGCATGGTTCACGTGCGCCGCAAGGTGTGGGGTAGTCCCATGAGCCGCCTGCCCGTCCCCACCACCGCCCGCGACGTCGTCGTCGACGTCGGTCCGCTCAGCCACGAGGACGTCGTCGCCGTCGCCCGGCACGGCGCCCGCGTGACGATCTCCGAGGCTGCCCTGGAGGCTGTCGCGCAGACCCGCGCGATCATCGAGGGGCTGGCCAGCGACACCCAGCCGCACTACGGGATCTCCACCGGGTTCGGCGCCCTGGCCACCACGAGCATCCCGCCGGAGAAGCGGGCGCAGCTGCAGCGCTCGCTCGTCCGCAGCCACGCCGCCGGGTCCGGCCCCGAGGTCGAGCGCGAGGTGGTCCGGGCCACCATGCTGCTGCGACTGTCGACGCTGGCGACCGGCCGCACCGGGGTCAGGGTCGAGACCGCGCAGGCCTACGCCGCGCTGCTGAACGCGGGCATCACCCCGGTCGTGCGCGAGCACGGCTCGCTCGGCTGCTCCGGCGACCTCGCGCCGCTGGCGCACTGCGCGCTGGCGGCCATGGGCGAGGGAGAGGTGCGCGACGCGGAGGGCAGCCTCGTCCCGGCCGCCGACGCCCTGGCCGCCGCCGGCATCGAGCCCGTCCAGCTCGAGGAGAAGGAGGGCCTGGCCCTCATCAACGGCACCGACGGCATGCTGGGCATGCTCGTCCTGGCGCTGCACGACCTCGGCACCCTGCTCACCACCGCCGACGTCGCGGCCGCGATGAGTGTCGAGGGCCAGCTGGGCACCGACGACGTCTTCGCCGCCGACCTGCAGGCGCTGCGCCCGCACCCCGGCCAGGCCGCCTCCGCGGCCAACCTGCGCGCGGTCATGGCCGGCAGCGCGATCCGGGAGAGCCACCGGACCGACGCCTGCACCCGGGTGCAGGACGCCTACTCCCTGCGCTGCTCCCCGCAGGTGCACGGTTCGGCGCGCGACACCTGCGACCACGCCCGGCTGGTCGCCGACCGCGAGCTGGCGGCGGCCGTCGACAACCCGGTGGTCACCCTCGACGGCCGGGTCGAGTCCAACGGCAACTTCCACGGGGCGCCGGTCGCGCACGTCCTCGACTTCCTCGCGGTCGTGGCCGCCGACGTCGCCAGCATCTCCGAGCGGCGCACCGACCGCTTCCTCGACGTGGCCCGCAACCACGGCCTGCCGCCCTTCCTCGCCGACGACCCGGGCACCGACTCGGGCCTGATGATCGCCCAGTACACCCAGGCCGCGGTCGTCTCCGAGCTCAAGCGGCTCGCGGTCCCGGCCAGCGTGGACTCCATACCGTCCTCGGCCATGCAGGAGGACCACGTCTCGATGGGCTGGGGCGCAGCGCGCAAGCTGCGCCGCAGCGTGGAGGGCCTGGCCCGCGTGCTGGCCGTCGAGGTGCTCACGGCCGCCCGTGCGCTCGACCTGCGCGCGCCGCTGACCCCCGCGCCCGCCACCGCGGCCGTCGTCGCGCTGCTCCGCGGAGCCGGCGTGGGTGGCCCCGGCCCCGACCGCTGGCTCTCGCCCGAGATCGAGACCACCGTCGACCTCGTCCTCGGCGGGCGCGTCCGCGCCGCCGCCGAGGCCGAGACGGGCCCGCTCGCCTGAGCGCCCACTGCATACCCGACACACCGCATACCCCGAAAGAGTCGAAGGAGACCACCATGGAAGGCGCCCGCCCCGTCCGCGCCGCCCGCGGCACCCAGCTCACCGCCCGCTCCTGGGCCACCGAGGCCCCGATGCGCATGCTCATGAACAACCTCGACCCCGAGGTCGCCGAGCGGCCCGACGACCTCGTCGTCTACGGAGGCACCGGCCGCGCCGCCCGCGACTGGCGCAGCTTCGACGCGATGGTGCGCACGCTCACCGACCTGCGCGAGGACGAGACGATGCTGGTCCAGTCCGGCCGGCCGGTCGGCGTCTTCCAGACCCACGAGTGGGCGCCGCGGGTGCTCATCGCCAACTCCAACCTGGTGCCCGACTGGGCGAACTGGCCGGAGTTCCGCCGGCTGGAGCACCTCGGGCTGACGATGTACGGGCAGATGACCGCCGGGTCGTGGATCTACATCGGGAGCCAGGGCATCCTGCAGGGCACCTACGAGTGCTTCGCGGCGATCGGCGCGCGGAAGTTCGGCGGCACCCTCGCCGGCACGCTGACCCTGACCGGCGGCTGCGGCGGCATGGGGGGTGCCCAGCCGCTGGCCGTGACGCTCAACGGCGGCACCTGCCTCATCGTCGACGTCGACGAGTCCCGTCTGCGCCGGCGCGTCAGGAGCCGCTACCTCGACGAGGTCGCCGACGACCTGGACGCCGCCGTCGAGCGGGTGCTGCGGGCCAAGGCCGACAAGGAGGCCGTCTCCGTCGGGGTCGTCGGCAACGCCGCCGAGGTCTTCCCCGAGCTGCTGCGCCGCGGCGTCGACATCGACATCGTCACCGACCAGACCTCGGCCCACGACCCGCTGTCCTACCTGCCCGTCGGCGTCTCGGTCGAGGAGTGGTTCGACTACGCCGAGAAGAAGCCGGACGAGTTCACCGACCGCGCGCAGGAGTCGATGGCGCGCCACGTCGAGGCGATGGTCGGCTTCCAGGACAAGGGCGTGGAGGTCTTCGACTACGGCAACAGCATCCGGGACGAGGCCCGCAAGGGCGGCTACGAGCGGGCGTTCGACTTCGAGGGCTTCGTGCCGAAGTACATCCGTCCCCTCTTCTGCGAGGGCAAGGGCCCGTTCCGCTGGGCTGCGCTGTCCGGCGACGAGAGGGACATCTACGCCACCGACCAGGCCGTGATGGACCTCTTCCCCGAGAACGACCACCTGCAGAAGTGGCTGCGCGGCGCCCGCGACAGGGTCGCCTTCGAGGGACTGCCGGCGCGGATCTGCTGGCTGGGGTACGGCGAGCGCGACAAGGCCGGCGTGCGCTTCAACGACATGGTCGCCTCGGGCGAGGTCTCGGCACCGATCGTCATCGGGCGCGACCATCTCGACTGCGGCTCGGTCGCCAGCCCCTACCGCGAGACCGAGGGGATGATCGACGGCTCCGACGCGATCGCCGACTGGCCGCTGCTCAACGCCCTGGTCAACACCGCCTCCGGCGCCTCCTGGGTGTCGCTGCACCACGGCGGCGGGGTCGGCATCGGCCGTTCGATGCACGCCGGGCAGGTCTCGGTCGCCGACGGCACCGACCTGGCCCGCCAGAAGCTCGAGCGGGTGCTGACCAACGACCCGGGGATGGGCGTCATCCGCCACGTGGACGCCGGCTACCCCGAGGCCGAGCAGGTCGCTGCCGAGCGCGGCGTGCGGGTCCCGATGCGCGAGGGTGTGGACAACTCCTGAGGCGGTGTCCCCTCCTCGGACATGCTGGACGGCATGATCTGGAGGGGGGAGCATGGGATCCATGAGCAGCATGACCGAGGTTGGCGTGTACACGGTGGAGGACCTGTACGCCTACCGCGAGCGGCGCGACGACATGACCGTCCAGCTCATCGAGGGTGAGCTGATCGTGTCGCCGAGCCCCGGGGTCGCGCACCAGGTCGTCAGCGGTGAGCTGACCGCCGTCCTTCGTGCTGCGCTGCCGTCGCACCTGCGCGTCCTCGCCGCACCCCTCGACGTCGTGGCAGGGGAGCGCACGGTCGTCCAGCCCGACCTGCTCGTCGTGCCGCGCGAGCTCCGCTCGGGCGACAACGTGACGGTCCCGCCGGTGCTCGCGGTCGAGATCCTGTCACCGTCGAGCCGCCGCACCGACCTGGTCCGCAAGCCGGAGGTCCTCGCCCGCTTTGGCGTCGAGCACTACTGGGTGATCGACCCTGTCGATCCGGCGATCCGGGTGTTCCGACTGGCGGACGGGACCTATGAATCCGGGCTGATCGTGGCCGGCGAGGAGGTCTTCTCGACGGAGGTGCCCTTCCCGGTCAGCTTCCGACCGGCCGACCTGGCGCGCTGACCCGGCGCGTGGCGTACCAGGACCTGCGGGCCAAGAGGCCGGCCACGACCAGCACCCCTGCCACGGCGAGGAGCCCGAGGCCGACGAGGAGCCAGGGGAGCGGGTCCAGCAGCTCGTAGCCACCCTCGCCGGTGTCGGTGGTGAACTCGACGTAGCCGGGGCCCCCGCGGTTGTTCCACGCGACCCGGAGCAGGGGCAGCGAGACGCCGACCAGCAGCCCCGGCAGAGCCGTCCGCCAGCTCCACCAGGTCGCGATCGCCGCCGTGACGAGGAGCACGGGCAGGCCGACGGCGGACATCGACAGGCCGAAGAAGGTGATGACCACCCCCGTCACCAGCCACCCGCAGAAGCTGACCAAGCCGCCCCGCTCGAGGCTCATCGCGCACCTCCGGCGATCGCTCCTGCGACCCGGCCGACCTGCTCCAGGTCTTCCAGCACGTCCTCGGTGCCGGCGTCGTCGTCGCGCAGGTCGCGCAGCAGCTCCAGCCCGAGGAAGCCGGCCACCACCGCGTGGGCGACTACTGCCGGCCGGACAGTGCTCCGCAGCGGACGGGGTATGAAGTGCTCCGCCGCCTGCGAGACGAGCTCCTCCCACCGGGCGATCCGCTCGGCGACCTGCGCCTTGAGGCCGGGGACCGTCGGCGCCCCGGCGACCAGCTCGACCAGCACCCGCAGGTCGCCGGACGCGATGTCCGCGGCGGCGATCCGGCGTGCGAGGCGGGTCAGCTGTCCCGGCGTGCGCGCGGCCAGCAGCGGCTCGCGGTAGGCCGCCATCCGCCGGTCGCTCACCTCGTCGAGCACCGCGAGCAGCAGGTCGGGCACCCCGTCGAAGTGGTAGAAGAGGCTCGCCTGCGAGCACCCGGCCCGAGCCGCGACCGAGCGGGCGCTGGTGCGGGCGAAGCCGTCCTCGACCAGCGTCCGGCGGGCCGCCTCGACGAGCGCCGTCCGCGTCGCCACCCCCGATCGGTTCGACCCCCGGGTGGCTGTGCTGCCGTGCGCCGGCGTCGTCCGTGCCGTCACCGTGATCGCCTCCTGCGAATCGGTCCTGTCTCCACCGTACCGCGGAACCTGAGCGACCGCTCAGTTCTGGACCGTCCGTGTCGCCGGTCAGGGTGGGAGAGGGGACCGTCCGTGTCGCCGGTCGCCGGGGGGGCCGGACCGTGCGTGTCGCCGGTCGATGGGGGCCGGGCCGTCCGTGTCGCCGGTCGTGGGGGCGGGGACGGGCGGCACCGCATACCCTCCCAGGTGTGCCGCCCGTCCTCCTCCTCGCGCTCGCGACCCTGTTCTGGGCGGGCAACTTCACGGTCGGCGAGCACGCGGTCCGCACGGTCGACCCGCTGTCGCTGACCTGGCTGCGCTGGGTGCTGGCGGCGCTGCCGCTGCTGGTCGTCGCCCACCTCGTCGAACGGCCGGACTGGCGCGGGGTCGCCCGGCGGTGGCCGGCGCTGCTGGCGCTGGGTATCGCCGGGATGGCGGGCTACCCGATGCTGCTCTACGCCTCGCTGGAGCGGACCTCCGCGGTCAGCTCCTCGGTCATCAACGCCATCAACCCGGCGGTCATGGTGGTCATGGCGGTGCTCGTCGGACAGGCCAGGGCGGGCCGGCGGACCTGGGCCGGCCTGGCGCTCGGGCTCCTCGGCGTGCTGCTCGTGCTCTCCCGCGGGGACCTGTCGACGCTCCTCGCCCTGCGCCTCAACAGCGGCGACCTCATCATGCTCGTCGCGGTCGTGGTGTGGTCGACCTACACCCTCGGCAGCCAGCGGATCGGGCTGCCGGCGCTCAGCGCCACGGCGCTGCAGGTGGTGGCGGCCGCCGTCGTGCTCGCGCCGTTCGCCCTTACCGCCGGCGTGCAGCTGCCTCGCGACAGCTCGACCTGGGCGGCGCTGGCCTACATCGTGGTCTTCCCCTCGATCGGCGCCTACCTGTGCTGGAACCACGCCGTCCCGCGGGTCTCGCCCGGCACCGCGGGCACGTCGATGAACCTCGTCACCGTCTTCGTCATGCTCCTCGCCGCCCTCCTCGGCCGGCCGCCCACGCCGGTCCAGCTGCTCGGCGCGGCGCTCGTCGTCGGCGGCGTGCTGCTGGCCACGCCGCGACGGCCGCCGCAGGGCGGACGTGCACGACATACCTCCCCCGGTGTGGCAGCGTGAGCCCCGTGCCGACCACGATGAGGCTCTACCAGCGGCTCGTCCGCGCGGACCGCAGCGACCAGGACCCCGAGGAGCAGGCGCTGGTCGGGCGCAACGGCCTGCGCTACCTGCTCGCCCACGTCCTGCAGGCGACCGGCGACCAGGTCGTCAACGCCAAGACCGTGCTGCCGTGGGCGCTCGCCGCCGTCGGTGCCCCGTCGGCCACCCTGGCGCTGCTCGTCCCCGTCCGCGAGTCCGGGTCGATGCTCCCGCAGGCGGCGTTCTCCCCGGTGCTGCAGCGCGCCCGGCTGCGCTCACGCTTCTGGTTGTGGGGGTCGGCCGGGCAGGCGGTCGCCACGGCCGGTATGGCGTTCGCCGTCGCCACCCTCTCCGGCTGGGGCGCGGGCGTGGCCGTCGTGCTGCTGCTGGCGGTCTTCGCCCTGGCCCGGTCGCTCAACTCGCTCGCCGGCAAGGACGTGCTGGGTCGCATCGTGCCCAAGGGCGAGCGCGGCCAGATCAGCGGCATCTCCACGATGCTCTCCGGTGCGGTGGCCATCACCCTGGGCCTGGCCATCCGGATCTTCGGCGGCGACGACGTGGAGGTCGTCGCGCTCGCCTGGCTCCTCGGCGCGGCGGCCCTGGCGTGGGCCGTGGCCCTCGCGGTCTTCGCCGGCATCCGCGAGCCGGAGGCGGAGGTGGTGGACGAGCAGGCCACCGGCTGGGTCCGGGAGTCCTGGGAGCTGCTGCGCGACGACGCGCCCTTCCGCCGGTTCGTGCTCGCGCGCGGGCTGCTCCTCGTCTCGGCCCTGTCGCCGCCGTTCGTCGTCGTGCTGGCCGCCCAGGAGGGGGAGGGCAGCCTGCAGGGCCTGGGCCCGTTCGTCATCGCGCAGGGCCTGGCCGCGCTGGTCGGCGGCCGACGGTTCGGCCGGATGGCCGACCGGTCCTCCCAGCGGCTGATGACCCGGGCCGCGGCGGCGGCGAGCCTGACGGTCGTCCTCTTCCTGGCCCTGCACCTGCTGCCCGCCACGCGCGGGCTGTGGTGGCTCTACCCGGCCACCTTCCTGCTGCTCTCGCTGGCGCACACGGCGGTGCGGGTCGGCCGCAAGACCTACGTGGTCGACATGGCCGGCGAGGACCGGCGCACGCAGTACGTCGCGGTGTCCAACACCGCGATGGGCGTGCTGCTGCTGGTCGTCGGCGCGGTGTCCGCAGGGCTGGCGGTGCTGGGGGCCGTGGTCGCGCTGGCCTTCCTCGCGGTGCTGGGCCTGGTCGGCGTGGTCGTCTCGCGGAGCCTGCCCGAGGTCAGCAAGGGCGCGGCCGCCTGAGCTGCCGCCCCACCCGGCCAGCTGAGCGGCCGCCCTACCCGGCCGGCTCGGTGACGTCGGCGACCTGCGCCTCCCAGTGCGCGAGCGCGGCCTCGGCGTTGACCGTGACCGCGACCCCGTGCGCCCCGGCGCCCACGGAGATCGTCCGGTCCGGGTCGCCGGTCAGCGAGACGTCGGCGACGACCGGCCAGGCGGTGGTCGAGCCGAACGGCGTGATCGTCCCCCGCTCGTAGCCGGTCGCCTCCCGGGCCACCGCCGCGTCCGGCATCGACAGCCGGCTCACGCCGAGCAGCGCCCGCAGCTTGGGCCAGGCGATCTCGCGGTCCCCGGGCACCAGGACGAAGAGGTAGTCGCCCTCGCCCCGCCGCACGACCAGGGTCTTGACGATGTCGCGCGGCTCCACCCCGCGGGCCGCGGCCGCCTCGGCCAGGCTGCCGACGCGTCCGTGCCGGGTCACCGTGTGCTCCAGGCCGCTCCCCGCGACCGCCGCCAGCGCGCGCTCCTCGCTCATGGGGACACGGTATGCCGTGACGCCCCGGTCCGCCGGTGCGTCCGCCGGCCGCGGAGCCCCCGACCGTCTCGGATGGCGGACGGCGGAGAGCCGGTCGCCTCCCCGCCCCGGCGGCAGGCCACCTAGAGTCGGTGCCGTGAGCACCGCAGCCCCGACCCCGCGCACCTTCGACGCGATGTGGGCCGACCTGGAGCCGGTCGGGCTCGTCGCCAGCGGGGGCTACCGGCGGTTCGCGTGGACCGCCGAGGACCACGTCCTGCGCGAGTGGTTCGCCCAGGAGGCGCGCCGGCGCGGGCTCGACCTGACCACCGACCGGGTCGGCAACCAGTGGGCCTGGTGGTGGGACGGCCCGGGCACCGTCGACGAGGCCGTCGCCGCGGGACGCAAGGGCGTGGTGATCGGCTCGCACCTGGACTCGGTCCCGGACGGCGGCGCCTTCGACGGCCCGCTCGGGGTCGTCTCCTCCTTCGCCGTCGTCGACCGCCTGCGCGCGCTCGGGGTCCGCCCGGAGGTGCCGCTGGCCGTGGCCAACTTCGTCGATGAGGAGGGTGCCCGCTTCGGGATCGCCTGCGCCGGCTCCCGCGTCCTCACCGGGCAGCTGGACCGCGACCGGGCGCTGGGCCTGGCGGACGCCGACGGCACCACGATGGCCGAGGCGCTGCGCGCCGCCGGCCGCGACGTCGACGCCTACGGTCCCGACCCCGAGACGCTCGGGCGCGTCGGGGCCTTCGTCGAGCTGCACGTGGAGCAGGGCCGCGCGCTGGTCGACCTGGGCGCGCCCGTCGCCGTCGCCTCCGACATCTGGCCGCACGGCCGGTGGCGCTTCGACTTCCCCGGCGAGGCCAACCACGCCGGCACCACCCGCCTGGAGGACCGCCGCGACGCGATGCTCGGCTACGCCGACCTCGTCCTCGGCGCCCGCCACGTCGCGACGCGGCGCGGCTGCGTGGCCACCGTCGGCAAGGTGCTCGTGGAGCCCGGCGGCGTGAACGCCATACCCTCCCGCGTCACCGGCTGGCTCGACGCGAGGGGCGCCGACGAGGAGGAGGTGGTGGCGATGGTCGAGGAGCTCACCGCGCGCGGGCAGGAGCACGGGGCCACCGTGACGCGCGAGAGCTGGACGCCGACGACGCGGTTCGACCGTGGCCTGAGCGAGCGGCTGCGGCGGGTGCTGGACAGCGACGAGGAGGTGTCGGCCCCCGTGCTCGGCACCGGTGCGGGGCACGACGCGGGCATCCTGGCCACCGCGGGCGTGCCGAGCGCCATGCTCTTCGTGCGCAACCCGACCGGGGTCTCGCACAGCCCCGAGGAGCACGCCGAGCGCGACGACTGCCACGCCGGGGTCGAGGCGCTCGCGGCGTGCGTGGCGGACCTGGTCGGTCCGGCCGGCGCCACGTCCCAGGTCACGTCCGACGACGCACCCCGGGAGCAGGCGTGACGCGGGTCCTGCTCACCGGCATGTCGGCGGTCGGGAAGACGACGGTGCTGGCCGGCCTGCTCGAGCGGGGGTGGCGCACGGTCGACGCCGACGAGGACGGCCTGGTCGACGAGCACCCCGACCGGACCGAGCTGCGGCTGCCCGAGCTGGTCGCCATCCTCGAGCAGCCCCGGCACGACCGCCCGCTCGCGGTCGCCGCCACCGGGGAGGGGCAGGGGCGGCTCTACCCCCTCGTCGACCACGTCGTCGCCCTCGTCGCGCCGTGGCCGGTCGTGGAGGAGCGGCTGGCCACCCGCACCAGCAACCACTTCGGCAAGGACCCCTCCGAGCGGGAGCGCGTCCGCGCCGACCACGAGACCTACGAGCCGCTCATCCGCGACGGTGCCGACCTCGTCCTCGACACCTCGACCCACTCCCTGGAGGAGGTCCTCGACCGCCTCGACGGACTCGCCGCCCCCTCGGACCCCGGAGTCCACCGATGAGCACCACCTACCACGCCGCCCACGCCCACCTGCCCGACGGCGTCGCCCGCGACGTGCGGGTCACCGTCGAGCACGGGCGCATCACCGAGGTCACCACCGGGCTGGAGCCCCAGCGCGGCGACCACGCCCTGCCCGGCGTCGTCCTGCCCGGCCTCGCCAACGCCCACAGCCACGCCTTCCACCGCGCGCTGCGCGGGCGCACCCACGCGGGCGGCGGCACCTTCTGGACGTGGCGGGAGGGCATGTATGCCGTCGCCGCCCGCCTCGACCCGCTCAGCTACCTCACCCTGGCGCGCGCCGTCTACGCCGAGATGGCGCTCGCGGGCGTGACGGCGGTGGGCGAGTTCCACTACCTGCACCACGGGCCGGGCGGGGCCCGCTACATGGACCCGAACATGATGGGCCAGGCCCTCGTCAAGGCGGCCGCCGACGCGGGGATCCGGCTCACCCTGCTGGACACCTGCTACCTGGCAGGCGGGCTCGGGCCGGACGGCTACGCCGATCTCGAGGGCACCCAGCTGCGCTTCGGCGACGGGGACGCCGAGACGTGGGCGCTGCGGGTCGACGACCTCAGGGACCACCTCGACGGCGGGCCCGCGCACGTGCGCGTCGGCGGGGCGATCCACTCGGTGCGGGCGGTGCCGCGCGACCAGCTCGCGGTGGTGGCCGACGCGGTGCGGGCGCGGCCGCGGCCGGAGACGAGGTTCGGCGCGGGCGACGTCTACACCGGGCCGGTGCCGCTCGTCCCGCCGCGCGGCGTCAACCGCT
>QEUR01000281.1 GCA_003577095.1 Acidobacteriota bacterium | reverse complement strand
GGTGGCGATCATGAGCCGGACCCGCTACGAGTGGACGCTGGCCGACCTGGCGCTGTGGAGCGTCGGCGCGGTCCCCGTCCCCGTCTACGAGACCAGCTCGCGGGACCAGGTCTCCTGGATCGTGCAGGACTCCGGCGCGGTGGCGATGATCGTGGAGGACCAGTCGATGATGACGGCGGTCGCCGAGGTCCGGGACGAGCTGGCGCGGGTGCGCGACCTGTGGTGCATCGAGGCCGGGGCCGTGGACGAGCTGGTGGCCGCGGGCGCGGAGGTGCCGGACGGCACGGTCGAGGGGCGCCGCGCCGGGGTGGGGCGCGAGGACCTGGCCACGATCATCTACACCTCGGGCACGACCGGGCGGCCCAAGGGGTGCGAGCTGACCCACGACAACTTCATGGCGCTGTCCGAGAACGCCGCCGAGCGGCTCTCGGCCGTCGTGGCCGAGCCGGGCAGCGCGACGCTGCTCTTCCTGCCGCTGGCGCACGTCTTCGCCCGGTTCATCCAGGTCGTGTGCCTGCAGGCCGGAGCCCGCGTCGGCCACACCCCCGACGCCAAGACGCTGCTGGACGACCTCGCCGGCTTCCGGCCCACGTTCGTGCTCGCGGTGCCGCGCGTCTTCGAGAAGATCTACAACTCCGCCGAGCAGAAGGCGCAGGCGGGCGGACGCGGCCGGGTCTTCCGCTGGGCGGCCAGGGTGGCCCAGGACTACAGCCAGGCCTTGGACGCCGGCGGGCCGGGCGTGCTGCTGCGCGCGCAGCACCTGGCCGCCGACCGCCTCGTCTACGGCCGGCTGCGCGCCCTGATGGGCGGCCGGGTCGCCTACGCCATCTCCGGCGGCGCCGCCCTCGGCGAGCGGCTCGGCCACTTCTACCGGGGCGTCGGGCTGGTCGTCCTCGAGGGCTACGGCCTGACCGAGACGACCGCGCCGGCGACGGTCAACACCCCCGACATGATCCGGATCGGCACCGTGGGGCGTCCGCTGCCGGGCGTCTCGGTGCGGGTGGCCGAGGACGGCGAGATCCTGGTGCGCGGCGTCGGGCTGTTCCGGGCCTACCACGACGACCCGGAGGCGACCTCGGCGGCGCTGCGCGACGGCTGGTTCGCCACCGGCGACCTCGGTGCGCTGGACCGGGACGGCTTCCTGCAGATCACCGGCCGTACCAAGGAGATCATCGTCACCGCCGGCGGCAAGAACGTCTCCCCCGGCCCGATGGAGGACCGGATCCGGGCCCACCCGCTGGTCTCCCAGTGCATGGTCGTCGGCGACGCCCGCCCGTTCGTCGCCGCGCTGGTGACCCTGGACGAGGAGATGCTGCCCTCCTGGGCCGCCTCGCACGGCCTGGAGGGGCTCACCGTCGAGGAGGCGCGCGACCACGAGCTGGTCCGTGAGGAGGTCCAGCGCGCGGTCGACGAGGCCAACGCCTTCGTCAGCCGGGCCGAGTCGATCCGCAAGTTCGTGATCCTCGACGAGGACTTCACCACGGAGAACGGCCTGCTCACGCCGTCGCTGAAGCTCGTCCGTGGCCGCATCACCGAGCAGCTCCGGGACGAGATCGAGGCGATCTACGCCCCGGCCGGCTGACCGGCCGACGACTCCCCCGATCGTGATCGTGCGCGCCCTCCCACGCCGGGCCGGCTAGCTAGCCGGCGACGACGCGGCGGGAGTCGGTGGCCCGGGCCCGTGCCCGCGCCGCCTCCTCGGGCTGCACCAGGCCGGCACGCACGAAGGCGCTGACGGCCGCCAGCTCGTCGGAGTCCAGCGGGAGGCCGGCGAGCGGCTCCTCCGGCCCCGGCGTGGCACCGGCCCGATCGTCCCGGCGCGGGGCCGGGTCCTCCAGCCACAGGCGCCCGAGGACGGGGACGAAGCAGTCCCCGCAGTGGCGCCCGCGGACCGGGCAGGTGTCGCAGTCGATGGTGGTCGTGGTCATGGTGTCCACCTCCTTCACCCACGACGCTAGGGACCGGCACCGACAGACCTGCCCGGCGCGACGGCATACCCCTCCCCCGTGCCCGACCCGCGACCGCGCCGGGAGGCGGGGCGGGACCCGCCGGTGCGGCCGACCTCCACGGGTCTGTCGGTGCCCGCGTCTAACTTCGTCGGTATGCAGATGGTGCAGGAGACGTTCGACGACCTGGGGCTCGCCCTGGCCGACGTCACCTTCGTCGTCGTCGACCTCGAGACCACCGGCGGCTCGCCCTCGGGCGCGCAGATCACCGAGTTCGGGGCGGTCAAGGTGCGCGGCGGCGAGGTGCTCGGCGAGTTCCAGACCCTCGTGCGTCCCTCGACGCCGATCCCGCCGTTCATCAGCGTGCTCACCGGCATCACCAACGCGATGGTCGCCGACGCGCCGGGCATCCGCACCGTGATGCCGCAGTTCCTCGAGTTCGCCCGCGGGTCCGTGCTCGTGGCGCACAACGCCGGCTTCGACGTGTCCTTCCTCAAGGCCGCCGCCCGCGAGACCGGCCAGGCCTGGCCGGGCTTCGCCGTCATCGACACCGTGCGTCTCGCCCGGCAGCTGGTGCACAAGGACGAGGCGCCCAACCACAAGCTCTCCAGCCTGGCCCGGCTCTTCTCCGCCAGCACCACGCCCGACCACCGCGCCCTGCACGACGCGCGCGCGACCGTCGACGTGCTGCACGGGCTCATCGCCCGGGTCGGCAACCTGGGCGTGCACACCCTCGAGGAGCTGCAGTCCTACACCTCGCGGGTCAGCCCCGCGCAGCGGCGCAAGCGGTTCCTCGCCGACGCGATGCCGTCGGCACCGGGGGTCTACGTCTTCAAGGACGGGCGCGGCGAGCCGCTCTACGTCGGCACCGCCACGGACCTGCGCCGGCGCACCCGCACCTACTTCACCGCCTCGGAGTCGCGCCGGCGGATGACCGAGATGGTCGCGCTGGCCGAGTCCATCACGCCGATCGTGTGCGCCACCGCCCTCGAGGCGTCGGTGCGCGAGCTGCGGCTCATCGCCGAGCACAAGCCCCGCTACAACCGCCGTTCGCGGCACCCCGAGCGCTCGGTGTGGGTCAAGCTCACCGCCGAGCCCTTCCCCCGGCTCTCGATCGTGCGGACGGTCCGCGGCGACGGCGCGCACTACGCCGGCCCCTTCGCCAGCCGGCGCACGGCCGAGGCCGCCGTCACCGCCCTGCACGAGGTGGTGCCGCTGCGGCAGTGCACGAGGCGGCTGTCCGCGCGGGCTACTGGTGGCTCGGCCTGCGTGCTCTTCGACCTGGGCAGGTGCGGCGCGCCGTGCATCGGCGAGCAGACCGTCGAGGACTACGCCCTGGTCGCCGAGCAGGCGGTCAGCGCGCTGAGCGGCAGCTCCCGCGAGGTGATGGCGACGCTGCGCGCCCGCCTCGACGAGCTGGCCGAGCAGGAGCGCTTCGAGGAGGCCGGCACGCTGCGCGACCGCATGATGGCGCTGGTGCGGGCGGCGGCGAGGGCGCAGCGCCTCCGGCCGCTGACGTCCACGGCCGGCTCGCGGGCACCACCGTGAGCCCGCCCGGGGCGGACCCGATGCCGGTCATCGACGGGCTGCGCCGGACGGCCGAGGTCGTGCAGCCGGGGTCGGCCCTGGCCGAGGAGACCGAGCTGCTGCTGCGCTGGCTGGAGACGCCGGGCACCCGGCTGGTCGACCTGGAGGGCACCTGGACCTGCCCGGTCGACGGCGCCGGCGCCAGCCGTGCCGTCCTGGAGCCGCAGGCGAGCACGTGGTCCAGCATCGACCACCTCGACCCCGCGCCCGGACGGGCGCTCGACCGGCCCGTGGGGGCGGTCGGCGACGCGGTGGGCTGAGCGCCGTGGTCTGGCGCGGGAGTGGCGTCAGCCGTCGAGGCCGAGGTCGAAGCCGGCCTCGAGGTCCTCGTCGGAGTAGGTCCGGAAGGCGATGTGGGTGTTCGTCTCGATCACGCCGGCGACCTTGTTGAGCCGGTCGGCGATGACGTCGTGGAAGTCCTCGTGCCGGTTGACCCGGGCCACCGCCACGAGGTCGATCTCGCCGGTCACCGAGTAGACCTCGCGGATGCCCTCGATCCGGGCGATCTCCCGGGCGACCTCGGGGATGCGCGCCACGTCGGCCTTGATCAACACGATGGCAGAAATCACGATCGTCACTCTATCGTCACGAGGCCGCGAGTCGGCGGGCGCCGCGGCCCGCCAGCGTGCGCCGGGTCCGTGCCCTCCGCGTGAGGCCGTCCGGGTCGTCCGGCCGCCTGGCCCCTAGGGCGTGTCTCCTAATGCGGTCAGCCAGAGGGTGATGGCTCGT
>QEUR01000280.1 GCA_003577095.1 Acidobacteriota bacterium | reverse complement strand
CGTACAGGCGCGACCCGAGGACCCCGCAGTGGAAAGGCCGGACAGACCGGCAGCTGCTCCCTGCCCAGACGCCACGACGCCCTCCCAGATCCTCACCAAACCACCCCGACCAACCCCATCGGTGGATCAGGGCTCAGCCGTCGGTATGCGGTGCTGGCTCGGCCAGGTGCAGCGCCGTCTCGCCGTAGGAGCGCGAGTCCAGGTGGGCCAGGCCCGCGGGCCACCGCGGCCGCGGCGAGCGGGCGCTGCGCTCGATGACCACCAGGGCTCCGGGCGCGAGCCAGCCGTGGTCGACCAGGAGGGCGAGCACGTCGGCCAGGTCGTCCTCGGGCAGCGGGTAGGGCGGGTCGAGGAGCACCAGGTCGTAGCCGTCCTGCTGCTCCGGTCCGGGGCCGGCGCGCAGCACCCGCTCGACCGGCGCGGCCCGCACCTGGACCACGTCGCCGAACCCGAGGGCGCGGGCGTTGCGCCCGGCCAGGGCCGCCGTGGCCCGGTGCCGCTCGACGGCGAGCAGGTGGCCGGCCCCGCGGGAGACGGCCTCCAGGCCCAGCGCGCCGGAGCCTGCGTAGAGGTCGAGGACGAGGGCGCCGTCGAGGTCGGTCAGGGCCTGCAGCCGGGAGAAGACCGCCTCGCGGACCCGGTCGGTGGTCGGCCGCGTGCCGGCGCCGCGCGGCGTCTCGATCGTGCGGCCGCCGGCGCGGCCGGCGATGATGCGGGTCACCGGGTCAGCCCCGCTCCAGGAAGGCCGCGCGCTCGGCGTCCAGGCGCGCCAGCTCCCGGCGCAGCGCGGGGTGGCCGGCCAGGTCGGGGTCGGCCTCGACCGTGGCCCAGGCGGCCTCGTGGGCGGCCACGATGAGCTCCTCGTCGCGGGCCAGGCGCAGGAAGCGCAGCCCGCTGCGGCCGCCGCTCTGGCTGGCGCCGAGCACGTCGCCCTCGCGGCGGGTCTCCAGGTCGAGCCGGGCCAGCTCGAAGCCGTCGGTCGTCGAGGCGACCTGGTCGAGGCGCTCGACGGCGCCGGGCTCCCCCGACCCGCCCTGGGTGACGAGCAGGCACAGGCCGGGCCGGCCGCCCCGGCCCACCCGGCCCCGCAGCTGGTGCAGCTGGGAGATCCCGAAGCGGTCGGCGTCCAGCACGACCATCGTGGTCGCGTCCGCGACGTCGACCCCCACCTCGATCACCGTGGTGGAGACGAGGACGTCGACCGCTCCGGCGGCGAAGGCCCGCATCACCGCGTCCTTCTCCTCCCCGCTCATCCGGCCGTGGAGCACCTCGATCCGCAGCGCGGCGGTGCTCGGCAGGGCCCGCAGCGCGCGGGCGACCTGGTGGACACCGTGCAGCTGGGGGCCCTCGCCCGCCTGCCCGACCTCCTCCCCCTCCCCCGGGCCGGTGCTGCCCTGTGCCCCGGGGCGCTCGTCGGCACCCCCGCCCGGCTGCCCCGGCTGCCCCGGCGCGGTGGGGCCGCCCGGCCCGACGGTGTCGGCGCCGGGCAGGTCGGGGTCGTCCTCCTCGCCGATGCGCGGGCACACCACGTAGACCTGCCCGCCGCCCCGCGCCTCCTCGGCCACGCGTTGCCAGGTCCGCTCCAGCCAGCGCGGCTTGTCGCCGGTCACCACGTGGGTGGTGATCGGCTGCCGGCCGCGCGGCAGCTCGCGCAAGGTGGAGGTGGTCATGTCGCCGTAGACGGTCATCGCCACGGTCCGCGGGATCGGCGTGGCGGTCATCACCAGCACGTGCGGGGCCGCGTCGGCCTTGGCGCGCAGCGCGTCGCGCTGCTCGACGCCGAAGCGGTGCTGCTCGTCGACGACGACCAGACCGAGCTCGGCGAGCTGGACGTGCTCCTGGATGAGCGCATGCGTGCCCACGACGATGCCCGCCTCTCCCGACGCCGCCGCGAGCAGGTTGGCGCGCCGCTCGGCCGCGGACTGGCTGCCGGTGAGCAGCGCGACCCTGGTGCCGCCCTCCATACCCCCGAGCATGCCGCCCTCGGCGATCGGGCCGAGCATGGCGGTGATCGCCCGGTGGTGCTGCGCGGCGAGCACCTCGGTGGGTGCCAGCAGCGCCGCCTGGCCGCCGGCGTCCACCACCGCGAGCATCGCCAGCAGCGCCAGGACCGTCTTGCCCGAACCCACCTCGCCCTGGAGGAGGCGGTGCATCGGCACCGGACGGGCCAGGTCGCTGCGCAGCTCGCCGAGCACCACGTGCTGGCCGTGGGTCAGCTCGAAGGGCAGCCGCTCCAGCAGCGCGTCGACCAGGCCGCCCTCGACGGGCTCGCGCGGCACCGCCGGCACGGCGTCGCTGGCCAGCCGGGCCTGCGCCAGCGCGGCCTGGATGACGAAGGCCTCCTGGAACTTCAGCCGCCACCGCCCGCGCCGGTGCTCGGCGGTGGTCTGCGGGCGGTGCACGAGCCGGTAGGCCTCGAGCAGTCCGGGCAGCCCGTGCTCGGTGCGCACCTCCTCCGGCAGCGGGTCTGGCAGCTCGGTGAGGGCGTGCAGGACCAGGTCGAGCAGGTCGCCGTGCACGATCGGGGAGAGCTTGGGCGTCGCGGGATAGACCGGGACCAGCCCGCCCAGCAGCCAGCCGCCGGAGGTCGAGCCCTTCCCGGCGTCGAGGACGGCGTAGTCGGGGTGGGTGAGCTGCAGCTGGCGGCCGTAGGTGCCGATCTGGCCGGAGGCGACCACCCGAGCTCCGGGCACGAGGCGGTCCTGGTGGCCGAACGGCTTGAAGAAGGTCAGCTGCAGCGTGCCGCCGCCGGAGTCGTCCTCGAGGTCGACGACCAGGATGCGGCCGCGACGGGTCCTCATCGTGCGCGTCGTGGCCGAGCGCACGGTGCCCACGACCACCACGTCCTCGCCGTGCGGCAGGTGGCTGAAGGCCGTGGGGCGCGCGGGGTCGAGGTAGGTGCGTGGCAGGAAGTCCAGCATGTCCCGCACGGTGGTGAAGCCGCGCGCGGTCTCCAGGCGCTTGGCACCGGCGCCGACGATCGTCCGCAGCCGCGAGTCCAGGTCCAGCGGGCTCACTCGACCCCCAGCAGGTAGGGGTAGGTCGGCTGGCCCCCCTCGACCTGCTCGACCTCGACGCCGGGTCGCCGCCGCGCCAGCTCCTCCAGGACGCCGGCCAGCTCGTCGTCGCGGGCGTCGTGGCCACGGAGCACGGTGACCACCTCGGCGCCGTCGTGCCAGAGCAGGTCCAGCACGCGGGAGGCGACCGGCGCCAGCTGGTCGTCGACCGCCACGATCGCGTGGTCGACGATGCCGATCCACTGCCCCGGCGCCACCGGCCCGACCTGCGTCTCGGCCGCGCGCTCGGCCCGGGTGAGGGCGCCGGGGCGCACGGCGGCCGCCGCCTCCGTCATGGCCGCCACCGCCGCGTCCGGGTCCGCAGCGGGGTCGAGCACCGCGAGGGCGGCGAGGCCCTGGACCAGCGTGCGGCTGGGGACGACGTCGACGACCACGCCCTCGCGGGCGGCGGCGTCGGCGGCGGCCATCGCGACCATGACCGTGTCCGCGTCGTTGGGCAGCAGGGCGACGCGCGGAGCTCCGGCGGCCCGGACCGCGGCGAGCAGCTGGCCGGCCGAGGCCCGGTGCCGC
>QEUR01000279.1 GCA_003577095.1 Acidobacteriota bacterium | reverse complement strand
GCGCGCGAGCAGCACGACCGGGCGCGTGTCGGTCTCCGGGTCGTAGGCCCAGCCGCCGTAGGTCGCGGCCTTGTCGGGCACCGGCACGGACAGCGACCCGGGCACCGCGCCGGCGCGGTGCTCCTCCACGGGGCGCACGTCCACGAGCGTGAGCCGGTCGCCGTCGAGGCCCGCGCGCAGCGCCTCCGGGGTCAGCTCGTCCAGCTCGGCCCGCTCGCCCATCACCGCGGGGCCGAGGAGGTTCTGCCGCTTCATCCGGCCGAAGTAGGCGTGGGCGTCCGGCTGCCCGTCGAGCAGCTCGGCGACGAAGCCCTCCTCGTCGTCGGCCGCCAGGTAGGGAGCCCACCAGGCGTAGAGCCGCTCGTAGCCCACCGTCGTCGACGGCAGGGCGCCCAGGGCCTTGCCGCACGCCGACCCGGCGCCGTGCGCGGGGAAGACCTGCACGTGGTCGGGCAGCGTCAGGAACTTCTCCTGCAGCGAGCGGAAGATCTGCCTGGCCCCCTCGAACCGGGTGTCGACGCCGCCGAGCGCCTCGTCGAGCAGGTCCGGGCGGCCCAGGTCGCCGGAGAAGACGAAGTCGCCGGAGAGCAGGTAGCCGGGGTCCTCGCTGAACGCCCCGTCGGTGACCAGGAAGGACAGGTGCTCGGGCGTGTGCCCCGGCGTGTGCACCGCGGTCAGGACCACCTTCCCCAGCCGGACGGTGTCACCGTCGTGCAGACGGGTGCCCTCGAAGCCGTACTGCCAGTCCTGCCCGCCCTCGCCGGAGAGGTAGACCTGGGCGCCCGTCGCGGCGGCCAGCTCCCGCGTCCCGGAGAGGTAGTCGGCGTGCACGTGCGTCTCGGTCACGGCCACGATCCGCAGGCCGTGCCGGTCGGCCAGGTCCAGGTAGGGCCGCACGTCGCGCCGGGGGTCGACCACCACGGCCTCGCCGCTCGACTGGCAGGCGACCACGTAGCTGGCCTGGGAGAGGTCCTCGTCGTAGATGCGTTCCAGGAGCATGCGGCCCATTGTCCCCGGCGACCGCCCCCGGGGCCAGCGACCGCACCCGGGGGCAGCAGCGGGCCCGGGGACCTAGGGCGACCGCCGGCGCAGCACCTCCCAGATGTCCCGCGCGGCGGGCGCCGCCGTGTCGCCGCCGAGCCCGCCCTCCTCGACCACGACCACGACGACGTACTCCGGGTCCTCGACCGGACCGTAGGAGGCGTACCAGGACGTCGCGTCCTGGCCCAGCACCTCCGCCGACCCGGTCTTGCCCGCCAGCGGGTATGCCGTGTGCGGCCACCCGCGGAAGGCGGCGGCCGCGGTGCCGCGCACGTTGACGCCCTCGAGCCCCTCCCGGATGACGTCCAGGACGTGCGGGGCGATCGAGACGCGGCCGAGCGTGACCGGCTCGAGGTGCTCGAGCACGGTGCCGTCCCGGTCCTGGACCTCCGCGGCGACCTGGGGCTGCCACAGGCGCCCGTCCTCGGCGACGGCGGCGTAGACCACGGCCATCTGCAGCGGCGTCACGGCGACGTCGCCCTGGCCGATCGAGGCGTTGACCTGGTCGCCGGGCCGCCACTGCCAGCCGTCCTCGCAGCTCTCCCGGGCCAGCTGCTCCAGGAAGTCGCGCCGCTCCTGCTCCTCCACCTCCGGGTAGCCCTCCTCGGCCCGGCGGCAGGACTCCTCGCGGGTGGCCTCCCAGTAGTCGCGCTTCCACTCCCGGGAGGGCACCCGTCCGGCGACCTCGCCGGGCAGGTCGACGCCGGTGCTCCGCCCGAGGCCGAACCCGCGGGCGACCGCGACGAAGCGGTCGCCGTCGTCGGACTCCTGCGCCAGGCCGCCCAGGGCCCGCCAGTGGTCGTAGGCCCACCGGTAGAAGGCGGTGTCGCAGGAGACCTCGACGATCTGCGGCAGCGTGAGCCGCCCGTGCGCCTCGGACTCGTAGTTGCTGAACCGCTGCCCGCCGATCGTCACCGACGCGGGGCAGGCGTAGCGCCCGTCGGGGTCGACACCGGTCTGGACCGCCGCGGGCAGCGAGACGACCTTGAACGTCGAGGCCGGCGGGAAGGTCTGCGCGACGACGCGGTCGAGGAGCGGCCGGCCACCCTCGGGGTCCAGGAGCGCGGCATACTCCTCCTCGCTGACCCCCGGGGTCCACATGGCCGGGTCGAAGGTGGGCCAGCTCGCGGCGGCGAGGACCGCGCCGCTGTCCGGGCGCAGGACGACGGCGGCCGCGGAGCGGGCCGGGGAGCCCTGGCGGCGCGCCCGGCGCACGGCGTCGGCGACGGCCTTCTCGGCCGCCGCCTGCACCTCGACGTCGAGGTGGGTGCGCACGTCCGCGCCGGGCACCGGGTCCGTCTGCGACAGCTGCCCGGTGACGACGCCGCGCGGGTCGACGCTGACCACCGTGCGGCCCGGCGTGCCGCGAAGGACCTCGTCGTAGACCTCCTCCAGGCCCGCGCGCCCGACCCTGGTGTCGGGGGTCACCAGGCCGCCGGACCCCTGGACCTCCTCCTGGGTGGGGGCCCCGAGGTAGCCGAGCACGTGGGCGGCCACGACGCCTCCCGGCCCGGGGTAGTCGCGGACCGGCACCGTGGCCACGCCGATCCCGGGCAGCTCCTCGGGACGCTCGAGCAGGGCGAGCGCGCGTGCCGGGTCGACGCCGTAGGCGATCGGCACCGGCTCGTAGGGAGAGCCGGAGAAGCACAGCGGCACCGGTGGCGCGTCGGGCGACCCGCAGACCAGGGTCCTGCCCCACAGCTGCCCGCCGGGCAGCCCCAGCTCGCGCGCGACCCGCTCGACGAGCCCGCGCCCGCCGTCCTCGGACTCGAGCAGCACCTCGGGCTCCACGGTCACGACCGTGGACGCGGCGTCGGTCACCAGCGGGGTGCCGTCGGCCGCCAGCAGCCGGCCGCGCAGCGCGGGCGTGGTGAGCTCCCGGGTCTCCTCCGCGGCGGCGGCCGCCACCTCGTCGCCCGGACCGAGCTGGACCTGGCCGAGCCGCCCCACGAGGGCGCCCATCAGCAGCACGACGCAGAGGACGAGGGCCCACAGGGGGCCGACCGAGGCCCGGCGCCGCACGCGCGGCGGCGTGACGGTGGGCCGGGGCACGCGCACGAGCGGCCGCCGACGGGCGGGACCGGACCGGCTCACCACGGCGGGTCCCTCTCCTCGCGCGGCCGGACCCGGTGCTCGAGGGCCCCGAGGACGGGTACGAGGACCACCGCGACCACCGCGGTCAGGCCCCACGTCCGGAGCAGGTCGGCCGGCTCCGCGCGGCCGGCGCCCGCGGCCGCGGCGACCCACCGTACGCCGAGGACGAGACCGGAGCCGAGGACCGCGGCGACCCAGGGGACGAGGGGCGAGAGCGCGGCATACCTGCGGGTCGCTCCGAGCACGGCGCCGACGGCGGCGTAGGCGAGCGCGCCGGCGCCGAGCGGCTCCGCGCCGGGCGGCACCAGGTCGAGCAGCCAGCCCCCGGCGAGGCCGGTGAGCAGGCCGGTCAGCGGCCCCCTGGCGAGCGCGGCGGAGGCGACGACGAGGACGACGAGGTCGGGCCGCGCCGCGCCGGCCGGCCAGGCGCTGGGCAGCAGGACCGCGGCGATGAGCAGCAGGGCGCGCAGCAGCGCGCGGCNNNCGACCAGGTCGAGGGTGTCGGTGTCGACGTGCGGCGTGACGACGGCGGTGCGGCCCAGGCGTCCCCGGTCGGGGTCGACGGCGGTCACCGTGCCCAGCGGGACGCGGGCGACGTACGGGCGGCCGTCCGGGCTCCCGAGCGTGATGACCCGGTCGCCGACCGACACGGGGCTGTCGCCGAGCGCGGTGAGCGTGAGCTCGCCCGGCCCGCGCGGCGGCAGGCCGGGCTGCGGCGACGCCGCGACGCTGCCGAGGGCGCCCGCGGTCCCGAAGCGCACCCCGACGACCACGTCGGGGTCGCCGAGCAGGAGCACGTCGGCGCTGCGCGGCGCGGTGCGCACCACCCTGCCGACCAGGCCCTCGGCCGTAACGACCGTCAGACCCTCCCGGACGCCGTCCTCCTCGCCGGCGTCCACGGTCACCGTCCGGCCGCCCACCGGCGACGTGGCGGGGGCGAAGGCGACCACGCGCGCCGGGAGCAGCCGGTGGTCCCCGCCGCTGTCCCAGCTGGCCGAGCGGGCCAGGTCGTCGAGTTGGTCGCGCCCGTCGAGCTCCTCGCGCAGCCGCTCGACCTCCAGGGCGAGGGCGTCGCGCTCCGCGGTGAGCTCGGCGACCCGTCCGTCGTCCCACCGGGACAGGGTGGACTGCGCCGGGGTCGCCACCGCCGCCACCGCCGCGCGCACCGGGTCGGCCAGGTCCGGGCGGGCGAGGTCCACGACGAGGGCACCCGCGGTGAGCAGGGTGAGGAGCGCGGCGGCGAGGCGGAGGACGGGGCGGCGCGACGGCATACCTGGACCTAGCGGGCGGACGACCCGAGGACGGTGCGGCGCAGGACCCGGAGGTCGTCCACGCAGGCCCCGGCGCCCCGGACGACGGCGTGCTGCGGCTCGTCGGCGACGCGCACCGGGACGCCGAGCTCGTGGCGGAGCCGTTCGGCCCAGCCGCGCAGCAGCGCGCCGCCGCCGGTCAGGACCACGCCGGTGTCGAGCAGGTCGCCGGCCAGCTCCGGCGGGCACACGTCGAGGACGAGCCGGACCACCTCGACGACCTGGGCGGTGACCGGTTCGACCATCCGGCGGACCTCCTCGCTACCCAGCTCGACGGTGCGCGGCAGCCCGGTGGACAGGTCCCGGCCGCGCACCCGCACGGTCAGCTCCTCGGCCAGCGGCCACACGGACCCGGCCCGGACCTTGATGTCCTCGGCGGAGCGTTCGCCGAGCAGCAGGTCGTGCTCCTCCTTGACGCCGCGCACGACCGCCTCGTCGGCC
>QEUR01000278.1 GCA_003577095.1 Acidobacteriota bacterium | reverse complement strand
GGTCGGCCAGCCGCTGACCGACCAGCCGGACCGGCCCCACCCGCTCCTCGTCCGTGCCGCGGATCCCGTCGGAGTAGTCGTTGGCGAAGTTGACGCCGACCTGGAAGCCGAGGGCCACCAGCAGCGCGAGCAGGGCCAGCGCCAGGTCGGAGCTGCCGAGGGCGTGCGCGGAGGCGGTGCCCACCAGGACGGGGGCCACGGCGGCCGGGAGCGTGCGGGGGCGCGCCCCCTCGATCCACTGGGCGAGGGTTGCCACGTAGGGGTCCTTTACAGGCGCTTGAGGAAGTCCGGGTCGTCGTCCGGCCCGAGCGGGCCGCGGGGAGGCCCGTCCCCGTGGCGGGGGCCGAGGAGGGTCTCCAGGATGCTGGTCGGCCTGCCGGCGACGAGCCAGGCCGCCCCACCGACGAGCGGGAAGAGCAGGATCATCACCAGCCAGAGCAGCTTGGGGATGCCACGCACCTCGTCGTCGTCGGTCTGCACCGCGTCGACGACGCAGTAGATCGTGAAGGCGAGCACCGCGACCGCGGCGAGCACGCGTGGCACGAGCCTCTCCTCCTCGGGCGTGGGACTGGGTCTCCCCATTCTGCCACCGCCCCCGGGGCGGTCGTCCCCTCAGGCCCGCGCCAGCAGCTCCCGGGCGGCCGCCCGGTCGGGCTTGCCCGACTCCAGCAGCGGTATGGAGTCGCTCCAGACCACCTGCCGCGGCACCGCGTGCCGGGGGAGCAGGGGCCGCAGCCCGTGCCGCAGCCGCTCGGTCGGCAGCGGCCGGTCCGCCGGGACGACCAGCGCGGCGACCCGCTGGCCCCACTCGGGGTCGGGGACGCCCACGACCAGGGCGTCGCGCACGCCGGGCAGCCGGCGCAGCGCGGCCTCCACGTCCCGCGGCTCCACCTTGTGGCCCCCGGTGACGACGACGTCGTCGAGGCGGCCGAGGACGGTGAGGCGGCCGGCACGCCATACCCCGCGGTCGTCGGTGAGGAACCACCTGGTGCCGTCGGGGTCGGTGCGGAAGCGCTCGGCGGTGAGGGCCGGTCGGTCGACGTACCCGGCGGCGACGACCGGCCCCCCGAGGCTGACCCGGCCGTCCACGTCGACGTCGACCCGGACCCCCGGCAGCGGCGCGCCGTCGTAGACGCACCCGCCGCTGGTCTCGCTCATCCCGTAGGTGGTGACGACGCGTGCGCCCTCGGTGCGGGCGCGGTCGAGGAGGTGCAGGTCCGCCGCGGCGCCGCCGAGCAGGACGGCGTCCAGCTCGCGCAGGGCGCGGGTGCCGGCCGGGTGGTCGAGGAGGCGGGCGAGCTGGGTGGGCACGAGCGAGACCAGCCGCAGCGGCGCCTGCGCCGGGGGCGCGCCGAGCCGCGCGACCGCCCCGGCGAAGGCCTCGGCGGTGAAGGGCGCACCGGGGTCGAGGGCGACCGGGTCGGTGCCGGCCAGGGCGGAGCGGGCCAGGACCTGCAGGCCCGCGACGTGGTGGGTGGGCAGCGCCAGGACCCAGCGGCCGTGCCCGCCCAGGGCCTCCGCGGTGGCCTCGCCGGAGGCGCGCAGCGCGGCCCCCGGTAGGCGGACCCGCTTCGGCGTGCCGGAGGAGCCGGAGGTGGCGACGGTCAGCACGCCGGGGCCGTCGGGGGACCCATCCAGCAGGCGGCGCAGCCGGGGGGCCAGGTCCTGCCAGGTGGCACCGGGCGGGACCGCGAGCTCGCCGGCCCCGTCGCTCATCCGTCGGTCGGGGTGGCGAAGGAGTTGTCGAGGTCGACGTACCAGTCGCCGGAGACCCGCTTGAGGGTGATCTTCGTCCCGCCCATCGCGGCGGCGAAGTCCTCGGGGTAGTTGTCCGCGTCGACCACCGCGGTGTCGCCGTCGACGTCCGCACCGCTGATCTGCAGGTCCTGCAGCGCGTCCGCGGCCGCGGGGTCCAGGCCCTGGGCCTCGGTCTCGGCCTTGAGCACCTCGGGCAGCAGCTCCACGCACATCTCGTGGTCGGACTCGACCTCGGTCATCGGGCGGTCCAGGTCGGTGAAGGACAGCAGGTGGTCGCAGGCCCTGGGGTCGGCGTCGACCATCGCGACGAGGAAGTCCTTGGCGACGTCCGCGGCCGCCTGGCCCTCCTCGCCCCCCTCCACGCCGTCCTCGGTCCCGGGACCGGCGGTGGTGGAGGCGTCGTCGGTCGTCGTGCCGTCGCCGGCGGGTGCGTCCGTGGTCGCGGCGTCGCCCTCGTCGGTGCCGCCGGACGCGTCGCCGGACGCGTCGCCCGGGGCGCTCGTCGCGGCGGTGCCGGTGTCGTCCTCGCCGGAGCACCCGGCCAGCACGAGGGCGGCTCCCACCAGGGCGGTCGTCACAGCGCGTCGCATGGTGTCCTCCCCTTGCCTCGGGTGCGCGTCGTGGGCCCAGTGTCGCACGGCGGCCGCATCCGGCCCGGACCAGAAGGCCCGCTGCTCAGAAGTACCAGGGGAACGGGCTCCAGTCCGGCTCGCGCTTCTCCAGGAAGGCCTCCTTGCCCTCGACCGCCTCGTCGGTCATGTACGCCAGGCGGGTCGCCTCGCCGGCGAAGACCTGCTGCCCCACGAGGCCGTCGTCGGTGAGGTTGAAGGCGAACTTCAGCATCCGCTGCGCGGTCGGGCTCTTGCCGAGGATCTCGCGAGCCACCTGGACCGCCTCGGTCTCCAGCTCGGCGTGGTCGGCGACGATGTTGACCGCGCCCATCCGCTGCATCGTCTCGGCGTCGTAGGGCCGGCCGAGGAAGAAGATCTCGCGGGCGAACTTCTGCCCGACCTGCTTGGCGAGGTATGCCGAGCCGTAGCCGGCGTCGAAGCTGCCCACGTCGGCGTCGGTCTGCTTGAAGCGCGCGTGCTGGCGGGAGGCGATCGTCAGGTCGCACACGACGTGCAGGCTGTGGCCGCCGCCGGCCGCCCAGCCGTTGACGACGGCGACGACGACCTTGGGCATGGTCCGGATGAGCCGCTGCACCTCGAGGATGTGCAGGCGACCGCCCTCGGCCCTCACCCTCGCCTCGTCGACGCCCGCGGCGGTGTCGTCGTCGGTGCCCGCCGCGGCGTACTGGTAGCCGCTGCGCCCCCGGATGCGCTGGTCGCCGCCGGAGCAGAACGCCCAGCCGCCGTCCTTCGGGGAGGGGCCGTTGCCGGTGAGCAGCACCACGCCCACGTCCGGCGTCGTGCGGGCGTGGTCGAGCGCGCGGTAGAGCTCGTCGACGGTCCCCGGGCGGAAGGCGTTGCGCACCTCGGGGCGGTCGAAGGCGATCCGCACGCAGCCGAGCCCGACGTGCCGGTGGTAGGTGATGTCGACCAGCCCCTCGAAGCCGGGGACAACCTCCCACTGCGTCGGGTCGAAGGGGTTCTGGGCCTGGGGTGTGTCGGTCACCTGCCCCACACTAGTGGAGAGGCCGGATAGGTTTGGATACCTATCCAGAAGTATCCGAAAGGAGGGGACGGTGGAGCCAAACCCCTACACCCCCGGTGACATCCCGCGCTTCCTCGCGGGCCGGGACAACGAGCTTGCGCGCGTCGAGGTGGTGCTCGACAGGGTCGTCGGGGGCGGCCCCGCGGGGGCTCCGCTCGTCTTCGTCGCGCCGCGCGGCCTGGGCAAGACCTCCCTGCTGCGCGCCGCCGC
>QEUR01000277.1 GCA_003577095.1 Acidobacteriota bacterium | reverse complement strand
AGCCGTCCGTCCCAGAGCCTCTCCACCCGCGCCCGCAGCTCCTCGACGGTGCCGCTGTTGGGCAGCAGCACGTCGGCCGCGGCCCGGCGCCGCGCGTCGGTCGCCTGCGCGGCGATCCGCGCCCGGGCCGCGTCGGCGTCCATCCCGCGCAGCTCGACCAGCCGGCGCAGCCGCACCTCCTCGGGCACGTCGACGATGACGGTCAGCGCATAGTGCCCCGCCCGGTCGAGCTCCACCAGCAGCGGGATGTCGTGCACGACCACCGCGTCCTGCGGCGCGGCGGCGACGAGCTCGCGGGTGCGCTCGGTGATGCGCGGGTGGGTGATCTTCTCGAGGTCCTTGCGGGCCCGCTCGTCGCCGAAGACGACGGCGCCCAGGGCCGGCCGGTCCAGCGAGCCGTCCGCGGCCAGCAGGTGCTGCCCGAAGCGCTCGGCGATCTGCGCCAGCGCCGGCGTGCCCGGCTCGACGACGTCCCTGGCCACCCGGTCGGCGTCGATGACCACGGCGCCCAGGTCGGCGAGGTGCCCGGACACGGTCGACTTGCCCGACCCGATGCCGCCGGAGAGTCCCACGAGGAGCATGGCCCCGAGGGTATGCGGTGCCGCTGCCCCTGGGCGGACGACGCGCCCCCGCCGGGCCCTCCGGCCGGTACCGTGCGTGTCGCCGGTCGGGGGTGGGACGGGCCTAGGGTGCTCCTCGGTGCCGGCTGTGCCCATCCTGCGAGGCCCGGGCGTTGTCGGGGTGGCCCGACAACGGTCCGCCGGGTGGCAGGCTGGGGCCGAGCTACCGCGGCGCGTGGAATGGAGGCATGCACATGACCGACACCCCACCGCCGCTGCCCGCCCGCGCCGGGCACGAGCCGGACGACCCGCGCGCCACGACTTCTTCCCACACCACCTCCCCCGGGACCACCCCCCGGAGCACCGGCGCCCCCGCCGCCCGGCCCGCGCCCGTCGCGGGGGTGGTGCGCCGGACCGCGCGCGAGGCGGCATACCTCGTGGCCGACTTCCCCCTCGTGGTCGCCGCCTTCTGCATCGCGGTGACCGCCGTGTCGGGGTCGGCCGCCCTCATCACCCTGCCGCTGTTCGTGCCGCTGGCCGGGATCGCGCTGCGGGCCGCCGCCTCGGGCGAGCGGCTGCTGCAGCGACGCCTCCTCGACCACGAGGTGCCCGAGCCGGTCTACGCCCACGACTACCCCTCGACGGGGTCGGCGGCCGGGGACCTGGTGCGCCGCGTCACCGACCCGCAGACCTGGCTGGAGATGGTGTGGGGCCTGGTCGGGTTCGTCCTGGGGACGGTGACGTTCACCCTCACCGTGACCTTCGGCGCCGCCACCGTCGCGGGCCTGACCTCGCCGCTGTGGTTCCCGTTCGTCCACGCGATCCCCGGCTACTCGGGGATCGCCGAGCTGCTGGACCTGCGGCCGGCGTTCCTCATCGACCTGGCCGTCCACGTGCTCACCGGCGTGGTGTCCCTGCCGCTGCTGCTGCTCACCACCCGGCTGGGCTCGATGGCGCAGAGCACGCTGGCCGGCGCGCTCATCGGCAACCGGGGGACCGCCGACCGCTACGCCGCGCTGCAGCACGCCCACACCGCCGGGCAGGAGGCCGAGCGCGAGTCCATGCGCCGCCTGGAGCGGGACCTGCACGACGGCCCGCAGCAGGGCCTGGTGCGCCTGCAGATGGACCTCGCCCGGGCGGAGCGGCTGATGGAGACCGACCCGGCCAGGGCCCGCGAGATCCTCGCCGGCGCCGGGCTGACGGCGTCCTCGACGCTGGGCGAGCTGCGCGCGCTCTCCCGCGGCATCGCCCCGCCGCTGCTCGTCGACCGCGGGCTGCACGCGGCGCTGCAGCAGCTGGCCGCCAGCCACCCGGCGCAGGTGACGGTGCGCGACGAGATCGGCCGGCGGCTGCCGGAGCAGGCCGAGACCGCGCTCTACTTCGCGGTCAGCGAGGGGCTGGCCAACGTCGCCAAGCACGCGCGCGCCAGCCGCGTCGAGGTGCTGCTGCGCACCGCGCCGGGCGCCGCGGAGGCGGTGGTGACCGACGACGGCGTGGGCGGCGCCTCGATCGCCAAGGGGCACGGCCTGGCCGGGCTGCAGCGCCGGCTGGACGGCGTCCAGGGCATGCTCAGCGTCGACTCGCCGGAGGGCGGCCCCACCACGCTGGTCGCCCGGGTGCCGCTGGCCGGGGCACGATGAGCGCATGACGCTGCGCGTGGTGGTGGCCGACGACTCGCTCCTGCTCCGGGAGGGTCTGACCCTGCTCCTCGGCGACGCCGGCCACGAGGTGGTCGCCGCCGTCGGGGACGGCCCGTCCTTCGTGCGGGCGATGGCCGAGCACCGGCCCGACCTGGGCATCACCGACGTGCGGATGCCGCCGAGCCACGCCGACGAGGGCATGCGCGCGGCGGTCGAGGTCCGCGAGGCCGACCCGGAGGCGAGGGTGCTCGTCCTCAGCCAGTACGTCGTCCTCGCCTACGCCGACGAGCTGCTGGCCGATGGCCGGGGCGGGGTCGGCTACCTGCTCAAGGACCGGGTCTCGCGGATGGACCAGTTCCTCGGCGCGGTCGAGCAGGTGGCCGGCGGCGGGACCGCCCTGGACCCGGAGGTCGTCACCCAGCTCTTCGGCCGCCAGCGCGCCACCGCCGACCCGGTCGACAGCCTGACGCCGCGCGAGCAGGACGTGCTCGGGCTGATGGCCCAGGGACTGACCAACGCCGGCATCGCCCGCGAGCTGGTCGTCACCGAGGGCGCCGTCGAGAAGCACTCCCAGCGGATCTTCGCCAAGCTCGGCCTGGCCGAGACCGACCAGCACCGTCGGGTGCAGGCGGTGCTGGCGTGGCTGGACCGGCAGGGATAGGGGCCATCGGGGGCCGCACCCGCCCGCGGAGGCTCCCAGGGCCGGTCCGTGCCGCGACACGCCCGGGCGAGACCGGCCCGAGCGTGCACATGCACGCTGTGGCCGACCCGGCACGGGCGCGCCGTCGGCACGGACCGGCGCGCGACCCTCATACGCGTGCGCCTACGGATCTGGATCCCACCAGGATCCAGATCCGTAGGAGCTGGCAGGTCTGTCCCAGGGCGACGAGCAAGCCCCAGCCGGTAGGAGCCGGCAGGTCAGACCCAGTCCGCCGTGCGGGCCCCGGCGCCGGTCCCGGTCCCCGGCGGCCCGGCGAACGCCTGCGCCACGTCCAGCCAGGCGTCGGCGACCGGCCCGTGCGCCACGAGGTCGAGGTCGTCGCGGTGGCGCCGCTGCGTGACCCGCAGGGCGAAGTCGTGGGCGGACCCGGTGATGACGTCCGCGGCGTCCGGGTCGCCGTGCCGCCACTCGGCACCGGAGGGCAGCGTGAGGCTGAGGAGCACCTGCTCGTCCGGGGCCGGCAGGCCGTGGGCGCGGAAGGCGAAGCCCCGCGTGACCGCACCGA
This sequence comes from Acidobacteriota bacterium, assembly GCA_003577095.1. Lineage (GTDB taxonomy): Bacteria > Actinomycetota > Actinomycetes > Actinomycetales > Dermatophilaceae > Ornithinicoccus. The sequence continues at coordinate 204 of QEUR01000277.1, read as the reverse complement.
GGAAGGCCACGTGCCGCACCCGGTCGGTGCGCGGGTGCTCGGCACCGAGCGCCTCGTGGACGTCGGCGGAGTGCGCCCAGGTCTCCATGAAGCGCGCGGTCGCCATCGACGTGGCGCTCATCGGCGGCCCGAACCAGGCCACCCTGCGCCCGTCCGGCACGCCGCGCAGCGCCTCGGCGCAGCCCGCCCGCGAGCGCCGCCAGC
>QEUR01000276.1 GCA_003577095.1 Acidobacteriota bacterium | reverse complement strand
CCGCCACCGCCGCGTCGCGGTCGAGGAGCAGACCGGTCCGGCGGGCCCAGCCGGCCGGGTCCGGACCGACGTCCGCGGCGGCCGCCACGCCGACCGCGTCGGCGCGCAGCCAGGCGCGGGCCACGGGGGAGCCGGTCGGGAGGTGCTCGCGGTCGAAGGCGAGGTCGGCGTCGACGAGGTCCGCCAGGGTGCCCGGCCAGTGCGCGAGCCAGCGCGGCGCCCAGGCGGTGACCCGGGTCAGGGTGGCGCTCCCGGGAGCGACCACGCAGGTCAGGCACCGTCCGGGGGTCGCCAGGTCGGAGAGCAGCCGGCGCACGGCACCGCGGGCGAGCACGACGTGACCGGGGACCACGAGGAGCGGCACGTCGGGACGCAGCGTGGCGGTGGCGTCGAGCAGCGGGCCCTCCACCTGGGCCAGCAGCGACGCGGAGGCGGCGGCCAGCTCCTCGGGACCGGCACCGCGCCCGTCCAGGACGACCTGCAGCTGGCTCACCGGGTCATCGTAGCCAGGGCGGGCGCAGCGGCCGGGCACCGTTACGCTCGACCGGTGGACATCAGGATCGACAACCCGGTCGGCCGTGTCCCCGACAGCTCGCGGATGACGGTGCGGACCCTGCGCGCGGAGGCCCGGGGTTGGCACCTGGGGCTGCGCCGGGGCAGCTGGGACGTGGGCCTGCGATCGGTGCTGCCGCGCCTCGACGAGGTGCACGAGCTGCGGGTGGAGGACGCCGGGCTGCCTCCGCACGCCGCCCGGCTGCTCGCCACCTTCCTCCACCGGGCCGTCGCCCGCGGCACGGTCGTCAGCGGCTCGCTGGGCCGCGCGGTGCGCGACGAGCTCCCGGCGGCCCTCGCTGCCCGGGTCGCGCCGCCCAGCGGTGGCCGTGCCGGCGACCTCGCCTGGGACGTGCACGCCGTCGTCCAGCGCCGGGCCGCGCTGCGACCTCTCTTCCCCCGCTGGCCCAGCCTGAGCCTGGTGCTGGTGAGCCGCCGCCCCGAGCTGGTGCGCCCCCTCGTCGAGCGGCTGTCCCGCGTCGACTACCCGGACCTGGAGATCGTGGTCGGGCTGCACGGCGCGCCCGTGCCGAAGGGCCTGGCGGTGGCTGCCGGCGAGCGGCACCTCGTGGTGCGCGAGTTCCCCGCCGACCAGGTCTTCGGGTCGGTCCTCGAGGACGCCTTCGCAGCCGCCTCCGGCGAGCTGGTCTCCAAGGTCGACGACGACGACTACATGAGCGACGACCACGTCCGCGACCTGGTCATGGCGCACGGCTACTCCGGCGCGACGCTCGTGGGCAAGAGCACGACCGTCGTCCACCTCGAGGCGATCGACACCACGGTCCGGCGGCTCTACGGCGTCCGCGAGAGCTTCACCCACCGGGTGGCGGGCAGCACCTTCCTGCTCACCCCGGGCGACCTGGCAGCCGTCGGCGGGTGGCCGCACGTGCCGCGGGCGGTGGACACCGAGCTGATCAGGGCGATCCGCCGTGCGGGTGGCACCATCTACCAGCCGCACGACGTGGGCTACCTCTACGTGCGGGGCGCCGACCCCTCGGGGCACACCTGGACCACCGGCATCGACCACTTCCTGCGCAACACGCGGGAGCAGTGGGTGGGCCTGCTGCGCCACCGGGAGTTCGGCACCCTCGAGGGCGGCTGACCGCCGCTCAGACCCCGCACCAGCGTCCGCACGGCGCCGTCACGACCGGCCAGCCGGCGGCCTGCGAGGGGTGTCCCGTCGGGTAGTGGTCGACGGCCGGGTGCTCGCCGTGCAGGTTGACCAGCGGACGACCGGCCAGGACGTCCAGGTCGAGGCGGTACTGCGCCTCCTCCCACAGCAGCCCCATCGCCTCGTCGTGGTCGTCGCGGTAGTGCTGGGCACCGCCCGGTCCGCGGGTGATCTCGCCGAGGACCGGGCCGTCTGCGGTCTCGTAGAGGTCGACCCGGACGAACGGCAGGGCCATCGCCCTGGACAGGTGCCTGGCCAGGGCCAGGTAGGTCTCCAGGTCCGCCGGCGGCGGGATGGTGGGGTCGATGCGGTGGGTCGCGGAGGCGTCGGGGCCCAGGGCGGCACCGTCGCCGGACAGGAAGCGGTAGCGGGCGCGGGAGAGGTCGGCGTGCACGTCCATCCTGCGCAGCATCACCTGGCCGACCTCGCCGTAGCAGGCGTAGATCTTGATGTCGTCGGGCAGACCCTCCACGCCGGGTCTGGCCAGCATCGCCTCGGCGAAGAACGGCCCCTCGACGCGGCGCTCGGTGCGGTAGTGCTCGACGACGTCCGCGCCGGTGAGGTCCGGCGGACCGCCCGTGCCCCCGGTGCCGTCGGTCGAGCCTCCCGTCAGACGGTAACGGTCCGGGCCCACCCGCCGCAGCGGCAGCACCCCGCGACCGCCGGCCCCGCCGTCCGACTTGAGGACGAACTCGTCCGGCAGCCCGGAGAGCTCGATCTGCGCGGCCGTGCCCCAGACGGCGAGGATGCGCGGGACCGGCACGCCGTGGCTCGCGGCCAGCCGGTGGTTGCGCAGCTTGCGGGCCACCTGCAGCAACGGGTGGCTGGCCGCCGGGTCGAGGCCGCGCAGCACCTCCACACCACGCCGCAGGTCGTGCACGCGCCGCCGGAAGGAGGGCGGTGTCGTCCGGCCGGGCAGGGTCCCGCCGGGGCCACGCAGGAGACCGGCGGCCCGTGCGTCGGCCGCCTCGCGCGCCGCGCGTTCGGCAGCCAGCTCCTCCTCGGCGGCAGCCAGCCGACGGCGCAGGTCGGCCACCTGCTCGGCACGCTCGGCCAGCCGCTCGTCGCGCCAGGCGATGCCGGGCACCGCCCGCCTGAGCCGCCCTCGCAAACCGTCCTCCGCCATAGGTCCTCGTTCCTCCCTGTCGGCCGCTCCACGCCCATTGTGGCGTCCGACGGGGACTGTTCTTGCCAGAGCCGGAGAGGGTGGCCGATGATGACGCTCGTGGCGGACCCCCAGCAGGACCTTCAGACCACGGTGGCCCGTCTCACCAGCGCCTTCGCCGTCCAGCGCCCCATCCAGGCCGCCCGGCTCGCGCTGCGCACCCGGTCGACCGTCGCCCGGGAGGCGATGGCGCGCTGCCTGCTCGACGGTGAGCTCTCCGACGAGGACCTCCTGCGGCTGTCCCGGTCGGGACAGCTGCCGGCCGCCGTGCTGGAGGGTCGCCCCGCCCGGATGCTCGCCGCGCTGGCGCAGACCTGGGCGGGGCAGGGGTACGAGGGCTCGGAGCTGGAGGCCGCGGCCAGCGCCTACCTGGCGCTGTGGGAGGAGGGCTCGGGTGCGCGGCTGCCGCCGGTCCACCACCAGCTGGCGGTCCAGGCCCTGCTGCTCACGGGACAGGTGGAGCAGGCCCGTCGGCTGCTGCCGCAGCTCTCGCGCCTGCCGGCGAGCATGCAGCCCTTCCTCGACGCCGACCTGGCCAACCCCTGGGCCCGCTGGGGCGGGGAGCCGGTCACCGCGGTGGAGCCGGAGGAGCACCGGGCCTGGGAGCAGCTGCTCGCCGCTCCCTTCACCACCCACGGGCTGGCCCCGCTGCGCGTGCCGCCGCCCGCCGCCGACGGCCCCGGGCTCTTCGACGGCCTCGCCGCGCCGGACGTGGTCCCACCACCGCGGTCGCCTCCCTCGCCGCGCAGAGCCACGGCCCGCTGGAGGTGCTGCTGGTCGACGACGCCTCGGGACCGGGGAGCGAGGAGTGGTTCGAGCAGGCCCTCGCCCTGGACGAGCGTGTCCGGCTCATCCGCAGACGCCGCAACGGCGGCAGCTACCTGGGCCGCAACGACGCGCTCCGCCGGGCGCGCGGCGAGCTGGTGACCTTCCAGGACGACGACGACTGGTCGCACCCGGAGCGGATCGCGGCCCAGGTCGCGCTGCTCCGCGACCCGCCCGCCACCCCGGCCTGCCACACCCTCGCCGTCCGGGTGCACCACGACCTGACCCACCAGTGGTTCGGCTACCGGCCGGTCCGCACCCACGCCTCCTCGCTCATGGTCCGGCGGGAGGTCGTGCAGCGGCTCGGCGGCTTTCTCAGGGTCCGCAAGGGGGCCGACAGCGAGTACGCCGAGCGCATCGAGGCCGAGGTCGGCCCGGTCGGCAGCACCGAGGTCCCGATGGCGATGTACCGCCTGCGCCAGGGCTCCCTCTCCCGCAGCGACCTCTCCTACCACTGGGTCTCGCCCGAGCGGCTGGCCTTCCGGGGCAGCTACCGCGCCTGGCTGCGCGCTGGGCGCCGCCGGCCCTTCCCCGCCCCGCTGCCGTTCGTCCGTGGCATCCGCCAGCGGCGGACCGCCCGCCGGCTGGACACGGCCTACGTCGCGGACTTCGCCGCCGACCCGGTCCTCGAGCCCGGTCGCACCGCCGCGGTATGGGGTCTGCCCTCCGGACGGTTCTCGCGCCGGACCGGCCTGTGGCACCTGGAGCGCCCGTGGGACGTCGCCGCGGAGCGGCCGGAGATGCACGAGCGCTGGTTCGACCGCGTGGTCGAGGGCCGCACCTGGCAGGCCCTCGCCCGGACCGAGCCGGTGCACGCCGACCGGGTCGTGGTACTCGAGCCGTCCGTGCTGCTCGTCGAGGGCGACCAGCCGTGCGCGGTGACGACCGACCGCGTGCAGGTCCACCTGCTGCCCGAGGACGAGGAGCTGGCTGGCGACGTGGCGACCGTCGTGCGGCGCTGGTTCGGCGTCGAGCCGGAGTGGGTGCGGCCGGCCTGAGCCGACCGTCCCGACCGTCGGTCAGCCGGCCGACGCGCGGCCGTCCAGGAGCAGCCGCCGGTAGGTCTCGGCCACCGCGTCGGGGTCGAAGAGGGTCATCGCCTGCTCGCGCGCCCGGGCCCCCTCCCGCTCCCACGTGCCGGGAGCGGTCACCCGCCGGACCCTCGCCTCGGCGCCGTCGAGGTCGTCCACGACCCACTCGTCGGGAAAGAGCGTGCGCGGGCCGCCCCGGGACGCCAGCAGCGGCCAGTCGCGCACGACCGGCACCGCCCCGGAGGCAGCGCCCTCGACGAGACCGACGTGCCACGACTCGCGCACGCTCGCCGAGACGATGACCCCGATCCGGCGCAGGGGCTCGCCGACGTCCTCGACGTGGCCGACGATCTGCACCCTGTCCCGCAGCGCCGGCGACGCCAACCGCTCCCGCAGCCTGGTCACGAACGGCTCGACGACCGGGTTGGACGCGGCTGGGAAGTCCGCCCCGACGAGCACGAGCTGCCAGGCGGGGTCCCGCTCGAGGAGGTCCAGCGTCCAGTGCACGTCCTTGACCCGACGACCCCAGCCGATCATGCCGAGCGTCGTGCGGGCCGCGTCGGTCTTCCCGCGGGCCAGGCCGGGCAGCGTGGGGACGGCGTGCGGCACCACCTCGACGGGCACGTCGGCGCCGCTGACCGCCGCGAGCAGGTCGACGACGAGCGAACGGAGCGGTTCGCTGACCGTGACGACCCGCTCGACCCGTTCCCACTGCACCAGGTGCAGCCAGGGGTCGAGGGCGTCCAGGGCGTGGACCCGCACCACCAGCCGGGGCGCCGGGCACAGGTGCGAGATCCAGACCGTGGCCGGGTCGGCCCAGTCCGCGAGCACGACGTCGTGCCCGGCGAGCTGCTCCTGCAGGGACCGGGCGACGCGGGACACCCAGGAGCCCAGGCCCCTGCCGGCCCAGGTGGCCCGTCCCTCGTCCACCGCCCCCTCCTGGTCGAGGCTCCCGGCCAGGACGGCGAGCGCCGGCAGGGACTGCGGGTCGAGCACCTTGCGACCGAGCTCCTCGTGCTCCGCCACCGGGTCGCAGACGGTGACGTCGGCCACGCCCTGCAGAGCCTCGACCACGCCCGCGTGGAAGTCGCCGTAGGCGCCCGTCGCCACCAGCACCCGTGGCCGGGCGCCTGGCCGGGCAAGGGAAGAAGCGGCGACCGTCCGGGGTCGCTCCGGCAGGAGGAGGTCGTGCAGGGTCCTGGAGCCGCGCAGGCACGAGAGGTAGCCGGCAGGGTCCTCGACCAGCTCGCTGCGCGGGACCTCGGCGTGCCTGGCGCGGTGGAAGAGCAGCGACAGCCCGTCCCCGAGGCGGGCGAGGGCCAGGAGCCGGTCGCCGCGGTCGAGGGCACTGTCCGCGCCGCGCACCGCGGCCCGCGCCGCGGCTGCCGCCCCGGCCTCGTCCACCTCGTCCCAGCGCACGAGGCCGAGGGACAGGTCCGCGGCCAGGCGACGCGCGGCCAGGCCCGAGCTCGCTCGCGGGGCCTCCGGCCAGGCCGCGGCGTCGAGGGCGAGGGTCGCCCGGTCGGCGGCACGCCCCCGCTTCCCCGACCGGAGCAGGCGCAGCGTCTCGGCGACCGCGTCGAGCGCACCGAGCTCGACGGGGAGTGCGCCGGTGTCGACGGCTGCCGCGCCGCGGGCCCAG
>QEUR01000275.1 GCA_003577095.1 Acidobacteriota bacterium | reverse complement strand
GGGCGGGCGCCGCTGCCCGGTTCCGCCCGGCTCGAGGCCTGGCCTGCCCGGGTCGAGGTCCTGGCCGACCGGCTCGGCCTGGCCCGGTTCGCCCTGGTGGGGTGGTCGGGCGGCGGGATCTACGCGCTGGCCTGCGTTGCGGCCCTCCCGGACCGGGTCAGCCGGGTCGCGCTCGTCGCCCCGGCCGGCCCGGGCCACGGCCATGGCCTCGGTGGCTGGCTGACGACCGCGTCCAGCAGCCTGCTGGCCACGCTCGTCGGGCTGCCCGGGCTGGCGACCGTGGCCGGACGGGTGAGCGCGGCGGCCCGTCGACTGCCGCCCCTGCGCCGGCGGGTGCCTGCCCCGCGGACCGTGCGCACGCTCGTGATGGCCGCGCAGCACGCCCTGCGGCACGGCGCGGCGGGGTGGCGGCACGAGCTGGGGTTGCTGGGCGAGGACTGGGGCCCGCTCGTCACGTCGGCGCGGGCCGTGATGGATGCGCGCGCGGTGGCGGGCGACCCCCTGCCGCTGACCGTCTGGCACGGCACGCCCGACCGTTCGGTGCCGGTCGCCGAGGGACGTGCCCTTGCGGCCGCCCTCGGCGGCCGGCTGGTCGAGGACCCGGACGCCGGCCACGTCGGCGTCCTGGTCCGGCACGCCGTGGAAGTGATGGAGTTCCTGGGCGGCGAGGAGCCCGGCCTCAGCGGTCGGTGAGCAGCGGCACGTCGAGGTCGTAGGCCAGCACGACCGCCGCCGTAAGCGCACGCTCCTGGTGTCCAGCGAGGAACCCCAGCGTCCGGCCCAGGTGCGCTTTCGGGATGGTCAGGACGTTGTCGAGCGCGACGACGCAATCGTGGTCGAGCCCGTTGCCCGGCCCCACGGCCACCTCGCTGGACAGTCCGCGCACGGTCGAGGTGATGGGGGCGACGGTGACCTTAGTCATCGCCGCCCTCGCCCGCTCGCGCGTGAGGACGAGGACGGGTCTGGTCTTGTCCAGCCGTGCCAGGCAGATCTCCCTCACCGGATCACTCGTCGAGAGAGACGCGCGCGACGGACCAGTCGACGAGCTCGTCCAGGTAGTCGGCCGGCCCCTGCCGGACGAGGATGTCGGCGTCCTGCTCGGCGGCTCGACGCCGCATCTCGCGCTCGACGGCGTCGGCGACCACGGCGGCTCGGCTGGCGGCCGTGCCCTCCGCCACGCACCTGTCGAGGAATCGGACCATCCTGTCCGGCAACCGGACCGCGATCTGCGTCGTCATGGGCCCAGTGTACGCCGATGCATCCCGTTCTGGGATGCCGTTGACGGCCCCGGTGAGCGGGCGCGTCACGCCACGTCCCTCGGCTGCACCGGCTGGAGCTGACCGGCCACGGGCAGGTGGGTGACTCCCCCCGTCGTGACCACGAAGGTGCCGTGGAGGGTGAGCAGCGCGCGGCGGCATACCTCGATCGCGTGCTGGTGGACCCGGCGGTCGGCGTCGGTGACGGCGCCCCGCCGCCGGGCGAACGCGAGGACGACACCGTCGACGCCGGGCAGCGACAGGGCGCCCAGGACGACCGCCGAGACGGCCTCGCGGAAGCCGGCTTCGTGCGGCACCTCGGCGACGAACAGGGGTTGCGACAGCGACCCGTCCGGCCGGCAGAGCAGCACGCTGAGGCCGCCGGTGAAGCGGTCCGCGTCGCTGACGCACAGGTCGAGGACGTCGGCGGCGAAGGCCGGGTCGGCGAGGGAACGGGTGGGCCAGTCCTGGGGCAGGTCGTCGAAGCTCATGCACCGAAGCGTGCCGAGTTCGGCCGGAGCGCCGCAGAAGTTATCCACAACCTCTCATCGACGCGGCACTCCCGGGGCCGGGTCGGCGCGAACCCTCCGGCACGGCGAACGGTCGGCCCGGCGCGCGTCCTGTAGAGGGATCGGGTTCCTCGCGCGGGTTACGACCAGCGCGAAGAACCGGATCCCGCTACAGGACGGGAAGGGAACCGGCTCAGAGCAGCAGCGACACCGAGTGGATCGCCAGGCCGACGAGGGCGCCGACGATCGTGCCGTTGAGGCGGATGAACTGCAGGTCGCGGCCGACGTGCAGCTCGATCTTGTCGGAGGCCTCCTGGGCGTCCCAGCGCTTGATCGTGCCGGAGATGACCGAGGTGATCTCGGGGCCGTAGCGCTCGACCAGGCCCACGACGAGGTCGGCCGTCCATGCCTCCAGCCGCGCCCGCATCGCGTCGTCGGCCAGCACGCGGGAGCCCAGGCCGGCCAGCTCGGCCGCCATCCGGGTGCGCACGTGGCCGGCGGGGTCGGCCAGGGCCTCGAGGACGGTCGCGCGCAGCGTCTCGCCGAGGCGCACGCCGGTGGCGCTGACCTGCGGGTGGTCCAGCAGCCGCTCCTTGAGCGCCTCGAAGCGGGCCATCGTGATCCGGTCCTGCTGCAGGTCCCCGGCGAGCTCGGCCAGGTAGGAGTCGAGCGCGGCGCGGACGTTGTGCTGCGGGTCGTCCTTGATGTCGCGCGCCCAGCGCAGCACCTCCTGGTAGACCCGCCGGGTGACCTGGTCGTTGACCCAGGTCGGGGCCCACGAGGGGGCGCGGGAGCGCACGATCGCCTCGACCTCGTCCTGGTGCAGCGCGAGCCAGGCGTGCAGCTCGCGGGCGACGAGGTCGACCAGCCCGTGGTGGGAGCCGTCCTCGACGACCCGCTCGAGCAGGTGCCCGGCCAGCGGCGAGAGCTCCTCGCGGCGCACGCGCGGGAGGATCACGCCCTCGACGAGGTTGCGGATCTCCTCCTCGTCGACGCGCTCGACGGCGCGGACGAGGAAGGGCACGGCCTCGGAGACGACGCGCTCGGCATTCTCCGGCTGGCAGACCCACTCCCCCAGCCGGCGCACGACCTGGGCGTCCAGGACCTTCTCGCGCATGACCTGCGGGGTGAGGAAGTTGTCGGTGACGAACTGCTCGAGGCTGGCGCCGAGGTCGTCCTTGCGGCGCCGCACCAGCGCGGTGTGCGGGATCGGCAGCCCCAGCGGGTGCCGGAAGAGCGCCGTGACCGCGAACCAGTCGGCGATCGCGCCGACCATCCCCGCCTCGGCGCCGGCGTTGACGAAGGCCCACGCCCCGTCCCGCCCGTGGGTGAGCACGTAGATCACCGCCATCAGCACCAGCAGCCCGGTCGCCACCAGCCGCATCCGGCGCAGCCCGGCACGCCGGGTCTCGTCGTCCACGCGGCCAGCGGCCGGTGCCCGCCGCACGGCGGTCTCGGTCGTCACAAGCACCAACCGTAGTCGTTCCGCCGGCCGGACCCCGTGGTGAGATCCTTGACCCATGAGCCCCATCGACCTCAACTCCGACCTCGGCGAGGGCGCCGGCGGCCCGGGCTCCCGCATCGACGACGACCTGCTCGGGGTGGTCACCAGTGCCAACGTCGCCTGCGGCTTCCACGCCGGCGACGCCTCGACGATGCGCGGCGTCACCGCCCACGCGGTCCGCAGCGGGGTGGCGGTCGGCGCGCACGTGGCCTACGACGACAAGGAGACCTTCGGGCGCCGCTTCCTCGACCTGGACCCGGCCGTCCTGGCCGACCAGGTCACCTACCAGGTGGCCGCGCTCGACGCCTTCGCCCGGCTGGCCGGGGCCCGGGTCACCTACGTCAAGCCGCACGGCGGGCTCTACAACGCGATCGTGACCCACCAGGCCCAGGCGG
>QEUR01000008.1 GCA_003577095.1 Acidobacteriota bacterium | reverse complement strand
GTCTCGCACGGGGCGGGGCACAGCCGGCCGGTGAACTCCGGGAAGTTGTTCGTCGCGTGCAGGCGCTCGATCGCGTCGGCGAAGTTGGCCCGGCGGGTCAGGTCGTTCCACTCCGGGATGAGGTTGCCCAGCGGGCAGCCGGTGTGGCAGAAGGGGATGCCGCAGTCCATGCAGCGCGACGCCTGCCGGCGGAGCACGGACGTCTCCTGCTGCTCGTGGACCTCCTTCCAGTCCATGATCCGGACCGGCACGGGACGGCTGGGCAGCTCCTCGCGCTCGCGGTGGGTGAGGAAGCCTCGGGGGTCAGCCATGGGAGTCCTCCAGGATCAGCTGCCAGGCGTGGGGGCCGTCGGGGTCGAGGCCGCGCTGCGCGACCTCCTCGCGGATGCGGAGCACGCTGGCGTACTGCCGCGGGGTGATGACGGTGATGCGGTCGGCCAGCGCGTCGTCGGCCAGCAGGGCGCGGGCGACCTCGCTGCCGGTCAGCTCGAGGTGCTCGGCGACCAGCGCGCGCACCTCCTCGAGGTGGTGCGTCTCCCACAGCGGGGTCAGGTGCAGGTCGTCGCGGGCGAGCGCCAGCGGGTTGAGCGTCGCGGGGTCGAGGTCGAGCACGAACGCGGTGCCGCCGGACATGCCGGCTCCCACGTTCCGGCCGGTCGGCCCGAGGATCAGGGCCCGCCCGCCGGTCATGTACTCCAGGGCGTGGTCACCCACGCCCTCGACGACGGCGGTCGCCCCCGAGTTGCGCACGCAGAAGCGCTCCCCGACGATGCCGCGCAGGTTGACCTGGCCGGAGGTGGCGCCGTAGCAGACGACGTTCCCGGCGACGGCCTGCTCCTCGGCGACGAACGGCGCGGCGTCCGGCGGCCGGACGACGATCCGCCCGCCCGAGAGGCCCTTGCCGACGAAGTCGTTGGCGTCACCGACCAGGTGCAGCGTGATGCCGCGCGGGAGGAACGCGCCCAGCGACTGGCCGGCCGAGCCGGTGAGGGTCAGCTCGATCGTGCCGTCGGGCAGACCCTCGGGGCCGGCCGCGACCGTGACGTGGTGGCCCAGGAGGGTGCCGAGGGTGCGGTTGACGTTGGTCACCGGGAAGGCCGCGCGCACCGGCGTCCCGTCCTCCAGGGCGGGGGCGGCGACCTTGAGGAACTCGTTGTCGAGCGCGACCGCCAGCCCGTGGTCCTGGTCGGTGGTGTGCCGCCGCGCCGCCCCGTCGGGCAGGTCCGGCACGTGCAGCAGCGGGGAGAGGTCGAGGCCCTGCGCCTTCCAGTGGTCGACCGCCGCCGAGGTGTCGAGCAGGTCGGCCCGCCCGACCACCTCCTCGAGGGAGCGGTAGCCCAGGGAGGCGAGGAGCTCGCGGACCTGCTGGGCCACGTACTCGAAGAAGGTGACGACGAACTCGGCGCGACCGGTGTAGCGCTCGCGCAGCTCGGGGTTCTGCGTGGCCACGCCGACCGGGCAGGTGTCCAGGTGGCACACGCGCATCATGATGCAGCCGGAGACGACCAGCGGAGCGGTGGCGAAGCCGAACTCCTCGGCGCCGAGCAGCGCGGCGACGAGCACGTCCCGCCCGGTCTTGAGCTGCCCGTCGCACTGGACGACGATCCGGTCGCGCAGCCCGTTGACCAGGAGGGTCTGCTGCGTCTCGGCCAGCCCCAGCTCCCACGGCGTGCCGGCGTGCTTGAGCGAGGTCAGCGGGCTCGCGCCGGTGCCGCCGTCGTGCCCGGAGATGAGCACGACGTCCGACTTGGCCTTGGCCACGCCCGCGGCGACCGTGCCGACGCCGACCTGGCTGACCAGCTTGACGTGGATCCGGGCCCGGGGGTTGGCGTTCTTGAGGTCGTGGACCAGCTGCTTGAGGTCCTCGATCGAGTAGATGTCGTGGTGCGGCGGCGGCGAGATGAGGCCGACGCCCGGCGTCGAGTGCCGGGTGCGCGCCACCCAGGGGTAGACCTTGCCCGGCGGCAGCTGGCCGCCCTCGCCGGGCTTGGCGCCCTGGGCCATCTTGATCTGGATGTCGTCGGCGTGGGTGAGGTAGGCGGAGGTGACCCCGAAGCGTCCCGAGGCGACCTGCTTGATCGCCGAGCGCCGCTCGGGGTCCAGCAGCCGGTCGACGTCCTCGCCGCCCTCGCCGGTGTTGGACTTCCCGCCGAGCCGGTTCATCGCGACCGCCAGGGTCTCGTGGGCCTCCTTGGAGATCGAGCCGTAGCTCATCGCGCCGGTGGCGAACCGCCTGACGATCTCGCTGACCGGCTCGACCTCGTCCACGCTGATCGGCTCGCGGTCCGGGCGCAGCGAGAAGAGCCCGCGCAGGGTCATCAGCCGCTCGGACTGGTCGTCGACGAGCCGGGCGTACTGCTGGAAGATGTCGTAGCGCTGCTCCCGGGTCGAGTGCTGCAGCCGGAAGACCGCCTCCGGGCTGAACAGGTGCGGCGGGCCCTCCCGGCGCCACTGGTACTCCCCGCCGACCTCGAGGGTGCGGTGGTCGGGGCTGATCCCCGAGAGGGGGTATGCCGTGGCGTGCCGCTGCGCGACCTCCTCGGCGAGGACGTCGAGGCCGACGCCGTCGATCTGGGTGGTGGTGCCGGTGAACCACCGGTCGACCAGCTCCCGGGACAGGCCGACGGCCTCGAAGGTCTGCGCGCCACGGTAGGAGGCCAGCGTCGAGATGCCCATCTTGGACATCACCTTCAGCACGCCCTTGCCCAGCGCGTGGATGAGGTTGGCGATCGCCACGTCGGGGTCGAGCCCGTCCAGCTGCTTGCCGGAGGAGCACAGGTTCTCCACCGTCTCCATCGCCAGGTAGGGGTTGACCGCCGCGGCGCCGTAGGCCACGAGGGTGGCCACGTGGTGCACCTCGCGCACGTCGCCGGCCTCGACGAGCAGGCCGACGCGCGTCCGCGTGTTGTTGCGGACCAGGTGGTGGTGGACCGCGCTGGTCAGCAGCAGCGAGGGGATGGGCGCGTGCTCACGGTCGGCGTGCCGGTCGGAGAGCACGACGAAGAAGGCGCCCCGGGCGACGGCGTCGTCGACCTCCCGGCACACCTGCTCCAGGCGCTCCTGGAGGGCGGCCGCGCCGCCGTCGACCCGGTACAGGCCGCGGACGACCACCGCACCCAGGTCGTGGTGGCCCTCGACGTTGAGCCGGCGCAGCTTGGCCAGCTGGTCGTTGTCGATGACCGGGAAGTCGAGCACCACCTGCCGGGCGTGCGCCGGCGTCTCCTCCAGCAGGTTCGGCTCGGGGCCCGAGGAGCCGGCCAGCGACGTGACGACCTCCTCGCGGATGGCGTCCAGCGGCGGGTTGGTCACCTGGGCGAAGGCCTCGACGAAGTAGTCGAAGAGCAGGCGCGGACGGTCGGAGATCGCCGCGACCGGGGTGTCGGTGCCCATCGCGCCGAGCGGCTCGGCCCCCGCCTGGGCCATCGGCGCGAGGATGACCCGCAGCTCCTCCTCGGTGTAGCCGAAGATCTGCTGGCGCCGGGTCACCGAGGAGTGGGTGTGGCGGACGTGCACCTGCTCGGGCAGGCTCTCCAGGCGGACCAGGTTGGCGTCCAGCCACTTCCGGTAGGGCTGCCGCGCGGCCAGGTCCTTCTTGAGCTGCTCGTCGTCGACGATCTCCCCGCGCTCCAGGTCCACCAGGAACATCCGCCCCGGCATCACCCGGCCCTTACGCACGACCTTCTCGTCCGGGAGGGGGAGCAGCCCCGACTCGGAGCCGAGCACCACGAGGCCGTCGTCGGTGACCCAGTAGCGGGAGGGGCGCAGGCCGTTGCGGTCGAGGACCGACCCGACGAGGGTGCCGTCGGTGAAGACCAGGTTGGCCGGGCCGTCCCACGGCTCCATGAGCATCGAGTGGTACTCGTAGAAGGCGCGCACGGCCGCGTCCATCGAGGCGTCGTTCTCCCACGCCTCGGGGACCATCATCAGCACGGCGTGCGGCAGCGAGCGGCCGCCCAGGTGCAGCAGCTCGAGCACCTCGTCGAGGGTGGCGGAGTCGCTGGCGTCGGGCGTGCAGACCGGCAGGGCGTCGGCCAGGGGGCCGGGGAAGAGGTCGCTGCGCAGCTGGGACTCGCGGGCGTTCATCCAGTTGCGGTTGCCGCGGACGGTGTTGATCTCACCGTTGTGGGCGACGAGCCGGTACGGGTGGGCCAGCGGCCAGGACGGGAAGGTGTTCGTGGAGAACCGGGAGTGCACGACCGCCAGCGTGCTGGCGTAGCGCTCGTCGAGGAGGTCGGGGAAGCACCGGGGGAGCTGGTCGGTGGTGAGCATCCCCTTGTAGGTGAGGGTCCGCGTGGAGAGGGAGACGGGGTATGCCGTGGTGCGCCGCTCGATCCGCTTGCGGCACAGCCACGCGCGCCGCTCGAGGGCCATGCCGGTCTCGCCGGCGGCCTCACCGTCGCCGGTCACGACCAGCTGGCGCATGACCGGCATCACCGACCGCGCCGTCGGGCCGATCATGTCGGTGACCACGGGGACGTCGCGCCAGCCGAGGACCCGCAGCCCGGACGCGGCGACGATCGCCTCGACCTCGGCGGCGACGGTCGCCGCCGTGCCGTCGGCGGGCAGGAAGAGGAGCCCCACGGCGTACCCGCCGAGCGGCGGCAGGTCGAAGGGCAGCACGGCCCGGAGGAAGGCGTCGGGCACCTGGGTGAGGATGCCCGCCCCGTCGCCGGTGTCCTCCTCGGCGCCGACCGCGCCGCGGTGGTCGAGGTTGTGCAGCGCGGTGAGCGCCTGGGCGACCACGGAGTGGCGGGGGACGCCGTCGAGCTGCGCGACGAAGGCCACGCCGCAGGCGTCGTGCTCGTGGGCGCCGTCGTAGAGTCCCTGGGCCGGGCGGCCGGGGACGGGGCGGAGCGCGTGCACGGTCTCGGTCATGGGTCGCCGTTCTGATCGGGGCAGCCGTGTCTGGTGCCGGGGTGGGTCGGCACGTGCGGGGCTGCGGTGACCCGACGCGAGGGGGAGGGCGACAGCATACATATGCAAGGCACTGCATGGAACCCCCTTCGTGGTCGGGTGTGTCGGTGCGGAGACCTACAGTGGACGGGTGCCGCACACTCCGTCCGTCCCGTCCCCGAGCCTCCGACCCCGCCACGACCGGATCCAGGTCCAGGGCGCCCGGGAGCACAACCTCAAGAACGTCTCCGTCGACATCCCCCGCGACGCCCTCGTGGTCTTCACCGGGCTGTCCGGCTCGGGCAAGTCGAGCCTGGCCTTCGACACCATCTTCGCCGAGGGCCAGCGCCGCTACGTCGAGTCGCTCTCCGCGTACGCGCGCATGTTCCTGGGCCAGATGGACAAGCCGGACGTCGACTTCATCGAGGGCCTGTCGCCGGCGGTCTCGATCGACCAGAAGTCGACCAACCGCAACCCGCGCTCGACGGTGGGGACGATCACCGAGGTCTACGACTACCTGCGCCTGCTGTTCGCGCGCGTGGGCCGTCCGCACTGCCCCGTCTGCGGGGAGCCGGTCGAGCGGCAGACCGCCCAGCAGATCGTCGACCGGCTGCTCGAGCTGCCCGGCGGCACCCGCTTCCAGCTGCTCGCCCCGGTCGTGCGCGGGCGCAAGGGCGAGTTCGTCGACCTCTTCGCCGAGCTGCAGGCCTCCGGCTTCGCCCGGGCCCGCGTCGACGGGGAGGTGGTCCAGCTCAGCGCGCCGCCGACGCTGGAGAAGCAGCGCAAGCACACGATCGAGGTGGTCGTCGACCGGCTCGTGGCCAAGGACCCGGTCGACGGCGACGACGGCTCGCTCGTCCCGGACCCGGCCCACCTGCGCCGGCTCACCGACTCCGTCGAGACCGCGCTGCGGCTGACCGACGGCATCGTCGTGGCCGAGTTCGTCGACGCCGCCCCCGAGGGCGAGGCCGTGGGAGCCCGCCCGGCGCCGGTCGACGCCGAGGGGCGCCCGCTGCCGCGGGAGCGGCGCTACTCCGAGCGGATGGCCTGCCCCAACGAGCACCCGCTCAGCCTGGACGAGCTCGAGCCGCGCAGCTTCTCCTTCAACAGTCCCTTCGGCGCGTGCGCGGAGTGCACCGGCATCGGCTCCGAGCTCGAGGTCGACCCCGAGCTGGTGGTGCGCGGCGAGGACACCTCGATCCTGGAGGGCGCGATCATCCCGTGGTCGACCACCGCGGGGCTCAACGAGTACTACCAGCGGGTGCTCGGCGGTCTGGCCGAGGACCTCAAGTTCCGCCTCGACGTGCCCTGGCGGCAGCTGCCGGCGCGGGCCCGCGACGCGATCCTGCACGGCTACAAGCACAAGGTGCACGTGCGCTACCGCAACCGGTTCGGGCGCGAGCGCAGCTACTCCACCGGCTTCGAGGGCGTGGTGCCCTACGTCAAGCGCAAGCACGCCGAGACCGAGTCGGAGAGCAGCCGGGAGCGCTACGAGGGGTTCATGCGCCGGGTGCCCTGCCCGGCCTGCAAGGGGGCCCGGCTCAAGCCGGAGATCCTGGCCGTGCTCGTCGGCGGCCGCAGCATCGCCGAGGTGTGCGAGCTGCCGATCGACGAGTGCGCCGCGTTCCTGGCCGGCGTCGACTACACCGAGCGCGAGCTGGCGATCGCCGGCCAGGTCAACCGGGAGATCGCCGCCCGGCTCGGCTTCCTGCTCGACGTGGGGCTCGACTACCTGACCCTGGCCCGACCGGCCGGGACCCTCTCCGGCGGGGAGGCCCAGCGGATCAGGCTGGCCACCCAGATCGGCTCGGGCCTGGTGGGGGTGCTCTACGTCCTGGACGAGCCGAGCATCGGGCTGCACCAGCGCGACAACCACCGGCTGATCGAGACGCTGACCCGGCTGCGCGACCTCGGCAACACGCTCATCGTGGTCGAGCACGACGAGGACACGATCAACGTGGCCGACTGGGTCGTGGACATCGGGCCCGGTGCGGGGGAGCACGGCGGCCACGTCGTGCACAGCGGCTCGGTCGCCGACCTGCTCGACCACCCCACCTCGCTGACCGGCCAGTACCTCTCCGGCCGGCGCTCGCTGCCGGTCCCCGCGCAGCGGCGTCCGCAGGACGGGCGCTGGGTGACGGTCCGGGGCGCGCGGGAGAACAACCTGCGCAACATCGACGTCTCCTTCCCCCTGGGCAACCTGGTCGCCGTCACGGGGGTCTCGGGGTCGGGCAAGTCGACCCTGGTCAACGACATCCTCTACCACGTGCTGGCCAACCAGCTCAACGGCGCCCGGCACGTGCCCGGACGGCACCGGCGGGTCGAGGGGCTCGACCAGCTCGACAAGGTGGTGCACGTCGACCAGAGCCCGATCGGACGCACGCCGCGGAGCAACCCGGCCACCTACACCGGCGTCTTCGACCACGTGCGCAAGCTCTTCGCCGGCACCCAGGAGGCCAAGGTCCGCGGCTACCTGCCGGGGCGCTTCTCCTTCAACGTCAAGGGCGGCCGCTGCGAGGCGTGCTCCGGCGACGGGACGCTGAAGATCGAGATGAACTTCCTGCCCGACGTCTACGTGCCGTGCGAGGTCTGCCACGGCGCCCGCTACAACCGCGAGACGCTCGAGGTGCGCTTCAAGGGGAAGACGATCGCCGACGTGCTGGACATGCCGATCGAGGAGGCCTCGGAGTTCTTCGCGGCGGTGCCGGTCATCAGCCGGCACCTGACCACCCTGGTCCAGGTGGGCCTGGGCTACGTCCGGCTCGGCCAGCCGGCGACCACCCTCTCCGGCGGCGAGGCGCAGCGGGTCAAGCTTGCCTCGGAGCTGCAGAAGCGGTCCACCGGCCGCACGATCTACGTGCTCGACGAGCCGACGACCGGGCTGCACTTCGAGGACATCGGGCGCCTGCTCGGGGTCCTCCAGGGGCTGGCCGACAAGGGCAACACGGTCCTGGTCATCGAGCACAACCTCGACGTGATCAAGAGCGCCGACTGGGTGGTCGACCTCGGTCCGGAGGGCGGCAGCGGTGGGGGTACGGTCGTGGTGGAGGGCACCCCCGAGCAGGTGGCCGCCCACCCGACCAGCCACACCGGCCGGTTCCTGGCGCCCGTCCTCGGCGTGGACCGGGACCGGTCGGCACGCACGAGGCGCACGAGCGCCTGAGGAGGATCCGATGACCGAGCCGAGGGGCGCCGCCGCGCCGCCGTCCTGCTGCGCCTCCCGCCGCCAGCTGCTGCGCGGTGCCGGCGCGGTCTCCCTGGTGGGGGCGTCCGCAGGACTGGTGTCCGCGTGCGGCGGGTCGCCCTCGGCGTCCTCCGCGTCGACCGCGCCCGACGGGGCCGTCGTCGTGCCCGCCTCCGACACCGCCGTCGGTGCCTCCACCTACTACGCCGACGCCAGGGTCATCGTCAGCCAGCCGGAGGAGGGCACCTTCGTCGCCTTCGACTCCACCTGCCCGCACCAGGGCTGCAGCGTCTCGGACACCGAGGGCGGGGAGCTGCTGTGCCCCTGCCACGGCAGCCGCTTCGACCCGGCCACCGGCGACGTGGTGCACGGCCCGGCGACGACCGGCCTGACGGCCCTCGACGTCACGGTCGAGGGCGGGGACCTGATGGTCCGTGGCTGACCCGGCCAGCTACCGGCCGCGGCCGGGCGAGATCCCGGCGGAGCCGGGCGTCTACCGGTTCCGCGACCGGCACGGCAGGGTCATCTACGTGGGCAAGGCGCGCTCGCTGCGCTCCCGGCTGTCCTCCTACTTCCAGGACCCGGCCGCCCTGCACCCGCGGACCCGCCAGATGGTGCACACGGGGGCGAGCGTGGACTGGACGGTCGTGCGCAACGAGGTCGAGGCGCTGCAGCTGGAGTACTCCTGGATCAAGGAGTTCGACCCGCGCTTCAACGTCAAGTACCGCGACGACAAGTCCTACCCCTACCTGGCCGTGACGATGGGGGAGGAGATCCCCCGCGCCCAGGTGATGCGGGGCGCCAAGCGGCCCGGCACCCGCTACTTCGGCCCCTACACGCACGCGTGGGCCATCCGCGAGACGCTCGACACGCTGCTGCGGGTCTTCCCGGTGCGCACCTGCTCCAAGGGGGTCCTGCGCCGCGCGCAGCAGTCCGGACGGCCCTGCCTGCTCGGCCACATCGGCAAGTGCTCGGCGCCCTGCGTCGGCTGGGTCAGCACCGAGGAGCACCGCGCCATCGCCGAGGACTTCTGCGCCTTCATGGCCGGCGACCACGAGCGCTTCGTCCGCCGGCTCGAGGCGGACATGCGGGCGGCGTCCGCCGAGCTGGACTTCGAGACCGCGGCCCGGCTGCGCGACGACGTCGCCGCGCTGCGCCGCGCCCTGGAGCGGTCCGCGGTCGTGCTCGACGACAGCACCGACGCCGACGTCTACGCCCTCGCCGACGACGAGCTGGAGGTCGCGGTCCAGGTCTTCCACGTCCGCGGCGGCCGCATCCGGGGCCAGCGCGGCTGGGTGAGCGAGAAGGGCGCCGAGGACCTCGCCTCCGTCGTCGAGCACCTGCTGCAGCAGGTCTACGGCGGCGAGCAGGGCGAGGACGTCCCCCGCGAGGTGCTCGTCCCCGTCCTGCCCGCGGGGCACGACGAGCTGCAGGAGTGGCTCTCCGGCCTGCGGGGCTCCCGGGTGCGGGTGCGGGTGCCGCAGCGCGGCGACAAGCGCACCCTCATGCAGACCGTCGCGCGCAACGCCGAGCAGGCCCTGGCCCGGCACAAGGTGGCGCGCTCCGGAGACCTGACGCTGCGCTCGCAGGCGCTCCAGGAGCTGCAGGACGCGCTGGAGCTGGGGGAGGCCCCGCTGCGGATCGAGTCCTTCGACATCAGCCACGTGCAGGGCAGCGACATGGTCGGCTCGATGGTCGTCTTCGAGGACGGGCTGGCGCGGAAGTCCGAGTACCGCCGCTACGTGGTGCGGGAGGGCACCGGTGACGACACCGCCGCGATGCACGAGGTGCTGACGCGGCGCTTCCGGCACCTGCTGCGCGCGAACGGTGCCGGCGAGGAGGTCCCGTCGGCCGACGACGCGGACGGGGCCGACGCGGGCAAGGACTCCTCGAGCACCTTCCGCTACCCGCCCAACCTCGTCGTCGTCGACGGGGGCCTGCCCCAGGTCAACGCCGCCCAGGCGGCTCTCACCGAGGTCGGCGTCTCCGACGTGACCGTCGTGGGCCTGGCCAAGCGGCTCGAGGAGGTCTGGGTGCCCGGGCAGGACCACCCGGTGGTCCTGCCGCGCACGAGCGAGGGCCTCTACCTGCTGCAGCGGGTCCGCGACGAGGCGCACCGGTTCGCCAACACCTTCCACCGGCAGCGGCGGTCCCGGTCGATGACGGTCAGCGCGCTGGACGGCATACCGGGTCTGGGCAAGGCGCGCCAGCAGGCGCTGCTGGCCCGGTTCGGCTCGGTCAAGGCCCTGCGCAGGGCGAGTCTGGAGCAGCTCCAGGAGGTGCCGGGCATCGGTCCGGCCGTCGCCGCGGCCGTCGTCACCCGGCTGCAGGGCGCCGAGCAGGGCGCGGCGGTTAACCTGAGCACCGGCGAGGTCCTCGACTGAGCCGGCCGCCCGAGGGCGGCGACCCGGCGGCGCGCAGCGCGTCGCGCCGCGCCGTGACCGACGACGAGGTGAGCACACCGTGACCCCCGAGGACCGCACCGCAGAGCCCTCCCCGACGACCGTGGACCCCCCGCGCCGCCAGGACGTCATCGTCCTCACCGGCATGTCCGGCGCCGGCCGGACCACCGCCGGTGACGTCCTCGAGGACCGCGGCTGGTACGTCGTGGACAACCTGCCCCCGTCGATGATCGTCGAGCTCATGGAGCTCACCGCCGACGACCCCCAGCGGCAGCGGGTGGCCGCCGTCGTCGACGTGCGCAGCCGGGACTTCACCACCGAGCTCTCGAGCGCCCTGAACCAGCTCACGGCGCTGGGGTGGCGCCCGCGCGTCGTCTTCGTCGACTCCTCCGACGAGGCCCTGGTCCGCCGCTTCGACGCGGTCCGGCGTCCGCACCCGCTCCAGGGCGACGGGCTGCTGCTGGACGGCATCCGGCGGGAGCGGCGGATGCTCGCCGACCTGCGCTCCAACGCCGACGTCGTCGTGGACACCAGCAACTACAACGTGCACCAGCTCAGCGCCAAGATCGACTCCCTCGTGGAGACCGGCGTGCGGGTCCGGCTCCGCCTGGCGGTGATGTCCTTCGGCTTCAAGTACGGCATCCCCCTGGACGCCGACGTCGTGCTCGACCTGCGCTTCCTGCCCAACCCGTACTGGAACCCGGAGATGCGGCCCTACACCGGCAAGGACGCCGTCGTGCGCGACTTCGTCCTCGGGCAGGAGCTGGCCGGCAGCTACCTGGACCACGTCGAGCTGATGCTGCGCACCTCGATCGCCGGCTATCTCGCCGAGGGTCGTCGCTACGTCACCGTCGCGGTCGGCTGCACGGGGGGCAAGCACCGCTCGGTGGCGATCGCCGAGGACCTGGCGCTGCGCCTGGGCGACCTGGAGGACTCCGGGGTGCAGCTGACCACCTTCCACCGCGACCTGGGGCGGGAGTGATGGCTCCGCGGGTCGTGGCCATGGGCGGCGGCCACGGGCTCTCGGCCACGCTCCAGGCGCTGCGTCACATCACCGAGGCGATCACCGCCGTGGTCACCGTGGCCGACGACGGCGGCTCCAGCGGCCGGCTGCGCGAGCAGTTCGACATCCTGCCCCCCGGGGACCTGCGGATGGCCCTGGCGGCGCTGTGCGAGGACACCAGCTGGGGCCACCAGTGGTCGGCGGTGCTGCAGCACCGCTTCCGCGGGCACGGCGAGCTCGGCGGGCACGCGCTGGGCAACCTGCTCATCACCGCGCTGTGGGACCTCATCCCCGACCAGCAGGTGCGCGGCCTGGACCTGGTCGGGAGGCTGCTCAACACCCGTGGCCGCGTGCTGCCCATGTCGCTCGTGCCGCTGGACATCGAGGCCCTGGTCGAGGTGCCGGACGACATGGGCGAGGCCGCGGAGGTCGTCGTCCGCGGGCAGTCCCGCGTGGCCCGCCACCCGGGCAAGGTGGACAAGGTCCGCCTGCTCCCCGAGGCCCCGCCGGCCTGCCCCGAGGTGCTGGAGTCGATCAAGCTCGCCGACTTCGTCGTCCTGGGCCCTGGCTCGTGGTTCACCTCGGTCATGCCGCACCTGCTGGTGCCGGACCTGCTCCAGGCGCTGCGGGACACCCCGGCCAGCCGGATCCTCACCCTCAACGTCAGCCTCACTGACGACGAGGCGAGCGGCTACACGGTCGCCGAGCACGTCAACGCGATCGCCAAGCACGCCCCGGGCCTGACCTTCGACCACGTCATCGCCGACCCGCAGGTGGTGCGCACCGACGCCGAGCGCGCGGCGCTCGGCGCGGCGGTCGAGCGGCTCGGCGCCGCGCTCGTGGTGACGACCGTGGCCAAGATGCGCACCCCGGGGGTCCACGACACCCTGCGCCTGGCCGCGGCCTTCCGGGACATCATGTCGGTGACGGCGTGAGTACGGCGTCGGAGTCCGGAGGGGGTACCCTGCCCGCAAGGACGCTCCGGCAGACGGGGTCTGCCCCGGCCAGGTCGGGGCGCACGAGGAGGATGACGGCAGTGGCGATGACCGGGAGGGTCAAGGACGAGCTGAGCCGGCTGCCGGTCACCAGGACCTGCTGCCGCAAGGCGGAGGTGTCCACGATGCTGCGCTTCGCCGGCGGCCTGCACATCGTCGGCGGTCGTATCGTCATCGAGGCCGAGCTCGACGCCGCGCAGAGCGCGCGTCGGCTGCGAGCCTTCATGGCCGAGGTCTACGGCAGCAGCAGCGAGCTGATGGTGCTCAAGCCCGGCGGGCTGCGCAAGCAGGCCAGGTATGTCGTGCGCGCCACCTCCGACGGGGAGTCGCTGGCGCGCCAGACCGGGCTCATCGACCACCGCGGCCGGCCGGTCCGCGGCCTGCCGCCCCGTGTCGTGGGCGCCAGCGTCTGCGACGCCGAGGCGGCCTGGCGGGGCGCCTTCCTCGCCCACGGCTCGATCACCGAGCCGGGCCGTTCGTCCTCGCTCGAGGTCACCTGCCCCGGCCCCGAGGCGGCCCTGGCGCTCGTCGGGGCGGCCCGGCGCCTGGGGATCCAGGCCAAGGCCCGCGAGGTGCGCGGCGTGGACCGCGTCGTGATCCGCGACGGCGACGCCATCGGCGCGATGCTGACCCGGCTGGGCGCCCACGACGCGGTGCTGGCCTGGGAGGAGCGACGGATGCGCCGGGAGGTGCGGGCCACCGCCAACCGCCTGGCCAACTTCGACGACGCCAACCTGCGTCGTTCGGCCCGCGCGGCCGTGGCGGCCGGCGCCCGCGTGGAGCGGGCCCTGGAGATCCTCGCCGGCGAGATACCCGACCACCTGAGGGTGGCCGGCGAGCTCCGCCTCGAGCACAAGCAGGCCAGCCTCGAGGAGCTCGGCCAGCTGGCCGACCCGCCGATGACCAAGGACGCGGTGGCCGGCCGGATCCGCCGCCTGCTGGCCATGGCGGACAAGCGCGCCGAGGAGCTGGGGGTCGAGGGCACCGAGGCCAACCTCACCCCCGAGATGCTCGAGGACTGACCGTCCCGGGGGAGGGGTCCCCTGCTTTTGTCCGGTCCCGGTGCTGCCGATAGGTTGGGACCAGACGACGACGTCGACCACCGCGGCGTGCCCACGGCGCGCCACCACCCACGAGGGAAGGTTGATCCATGACCGTTCGCGTAGGCATCAACGGCTTCGGCCGCATCGGGCGCAACTTCATGCGGGCCGTGCTGGCCTCCGGCGCCGACATCGAGGTCGTGGGGGTGAACGACCTGACGGACAACGCGACCCTGGCGCACCTGCTCAAGTACGACTCCGTCCTCGGCCGGCTCGGCACCGAGGTCACCGCGACCGAGGACGAGATCGTCGTCGACGGCCGCCCGATCAAGGCCTTCGCCGAGAAGGACCCGGCCGCCCTGCCGTGGGGCGACCTCGGCGCCGACGTCGTCGTGGAGTCCACCGGCATCTTCACCGACGCGACCAAGGCCAGGGCGCACATCGACGCCGGTGCCAAGAAGGTCGTCATCTCCGCCCCGGCCAAGAACGAGGACATCACCCTCGTGCTCGGCGTCAACGAGGGCGACTACGACCCGGCCGCGCACGACATCATCTCCAACGCCTCCTGCACGACCAACTGCCTGGCCCCGATGGCCAAGGTCCTGCACGAGGAGTTCGAGATCGTCAAAGGCCTGATGACCACGATCCACGCCTACACCGCCGACCAGAACCTCCAGGACGGCCCCCACAAGGACCTGCGCCGCGCCCGCGCCGCCGCGCTCAACATCGTGCCCACCAGCACGGGGGCGGCCAAGGCGGTCGCCCTGGTCCTGCCCGACCTGAAGGGCAAGTTCGACGGCTACGCGCTGCGCGTCCCGGTGCCCACCGGCTCGGCGACCGACCTCACCTTCGAGGCCAGCCGCGAGGTCACCGTCGAGGAGGTCAACGCGGCGATGAAGAAGGCGGCCGAGGGCCCGCTGAAGGGCATCCTGTCCTACACCGAGGACCCGATCGTCTCCAAGGACATCGAGACCGACCCGCACTCCTGCATCTTCGACGCCGGCCTGACCAAGGTCATCGGCGACCAGGTGAAGGTCGTGGGCTGGTACGACAACGAGTGGGGCTACGCCAACCGCCTGGCGGACATCGTGGCCCTGGTCGGCGGCAAGCTCTGAGCCGGATGCGCACGATCGAGCAGCTCGCCGACGACCTGGGCGGCCTGCAGGGCCGCACCGTGCTCGTCCGCAGCGACCTGAACGTCCCGCTGGACGGGGCGACCATCACCGACGACGGGCGCGTGCGCGCCTCGGTCCCGACGATCCGGGCCCTGGCCGAGGCCGGTGCCCGCGTGGTCGTCGTCGCGCACCTGGGCCGCCCCAAGGGCGTCCCGGAGGCGAAGTACTCCCTGGAGCCGGTGGCCCGGCGCCTGGGCGAGCTGCTCGGGCACCCCGTCGGCTTCGTCGGCCAGACCGTCGGCCCGGAGGCCGAGGCGGCGGTCGGCGCGATGTCCGACGGGGACGTCCTCGTGCTGGAGAACCTCCGGTTCAACCCGGGGGAGACGGCCGGGACCGACGAGGAGCGGGCGGGTTTCGCCCGCCAGCTGGCCGGGCTGGCCGACGCCTTCGTCTCCGACGGCTTCGGGGTCGTGCACCGCGCCCAGGCGTCGGTGTACGACGTGGCGCGGCTGCTGCCGCACGCCGCCGGCGGTCTGGTGCGCTCCGAGGTCGAGGTCATGCGCCAGCTGCGCGAGGACCCCCGGCACCCCTACGCGGTGGTCCTCGGCGGCGCCAAGGTCAGCGACAAGCTGGGGGTCATCGAGTCCCTGCTCGCGGTGGCCGACCGGCTGCTCGTCGGCGGTGGCATGGTGTTCACCTTCCTCAAGGCCCAGGGTCACGAGGTCGGCCGGAGCCTGCTCGAGGCCGACCAGGTCGACACCGTCCGCGGCTACCTGGAGACCGCCGCCGAGCGCGGCGTGGAGATCGTGCTGCCGACGGACGTCGTCGTCGCCGACGCCTTCTCGGCCGACGCCCGCCACGAGGTGGTGGCGGCGGACTCCATACCGGCCGACATGATGGGTCTGGACATCGGGCCGGACTCCGAGACGCTCTTCGCCGAGCGGCTCGCGGACGCCCGCACGGTCTTCTGGAACGGCCCCATGGGTGCCTTCGAGATGGAACCCTTCGCCAGCGGCACGAGGGCGGTGGCCGAGGCCCTCGTGGAGCGCACCCGGGACGGCGCGACGACCGTCGTCGGCGGTGGCGACAGCGCCGCCGCCGTGCGCGAGTTCGGCTGGGACGAGGACGACTTCGGGCACATCTCCACCGGTGGTGGGGCCAGCCTGGAGTACCTGGAGGGCAAGGAGCTGCCCGGACTGACGGTGCTGGAGGACTGATGGCGAGCACGGACCGCACCCCGCTGATGGCGGGCAACTGGAAGATGAACCTGGACCACCTCCAGGCCACCCACCTGGTCCAGAAGCTGGACTGGACGCTGCGCGACGCGCGGCACGACTTCGACGCCGTCGAGGTGGTCGTCCTCCCGCCGTTCACCGACCTGCGCTCGGTGCAGACCCTCGTCCAGGGCGACGACCTGCGCATCGGCTACGGCGGGCAGGACCTGTCCCAGCACGACGAGGGCGCCTACACCGGCGAGATCTCCGGGGCGTTCCTGGCCAAGCTGGGCTGCCGTTACGTCGTCGTCGGGCACAGCGAGCGCCGGCAGTACCACGCCGAGGACGACGAGGTGGTGGCGGCCAAGGTGCGCGCCGCCCTGCGCCACGACCTGACCCCGGTGCTCTGCGTCGGGGAGGACCTCGAGGTCCGGCAGGCCGGTCGGCACGTCGAGCACGTCGTCGGCCAGCTGCGGGCCGCGCTCTCCGGGCTCGAGGCGGACCAGGTGGCCAGGGTCGTCGTCGCCTACGAGCCGGTCTGGGCCATCGGCACCGGCGAGGTCGCCACCCCTCAGGACGCCCAGGAGGTCTGCGCAGCGGTCCGCTCGACCGTGCGCGAGCTGGTCGGCGACGAGGTGGCGGACGGGCTGCGGGTGCTCTACGGCGGCTCGGTCAAGCCGGGCAACGTCGCGGAGATCATGGCCCAGGAGGACGTCGACGGCGCCCTCGTGGGCGGGGCCTCGCTGTCCGTGGACGACTTCGCCGCAATCTGCCGCTACCAGCACCACCACGGCGCCGGCGCCTAGCACGGCCGGGCGGGGTCCCGCGGCTTTCGGCGGGGGACCCCGCCTGGGTTAGGCTGTCACTCGCCCCGCGGCGCGGGGCGCTTCCCATCTTTGCCGATTCGATGACGAGGTGTGTCCCGCGTGGAGTACGTGCGCTGGTTCCTGAACTCCCTGCTGGTGATCACCAGCATCTTCCTCGTGCTGCTGATCCTCATGCACAAGGGCAAGGGCGGCGGCATGTCGGACATGTTCGGCGGGGGCATGAGCAGCAGCCTGGGCGGGTCCTCGATCGCGGAGCGCAACCTCAACCGCATCACCGTCGCGGTCGCCATCATCTGGACCGCGGTCATCGTCGGCCTCGGCCTGCTCATCAGGTTCGGCTGACCAGCACCGGGGGAGTTGCACGGCCCGGCTCAGCCCCTGTTCAGCGGCGGACCCGACGGGTTAGGCTTCGCCCTGACCCGTCGCTGCGTCCCGGCCCCCGGGGAGCAGCGCGGCAACGGCGCACGAAGGAGAGGCCTGGCAGATGGTGGGCACCAACGCGATCCGCGGCAGCAAGGTGGGCTCCGGGCCCATGGGGGAGAGCGAGAGGGGGCAGGTCGCACCCCGCGTCGTGGTGAGCTACTGGTGCGCCAACGGGCACGAGACCAGGCCCAGCTTCGCCGAGGACGACGAGATCGAGATCCCCGAGACGTGGGACTGCCCGCGCTGCGGCCTGCCCGCCGGCACCGACCCCGACGACCCGCCCCAGGCCCCGCGCACCGAGCCGTACAAGACGCACCTGGCCTACGTGAAGGAGCGGCGCACCGACGGCGACGGCGCCGCCCTGCTCGAGGAGGCCGTCCGCGCCCTGCGCGAGCGCCGCGGCACCGGCACCCCGTAGCCGGCGGTGGCGCTCAGCCGTCCTTCTCCCGTCGGCCCAGCCCCTCGTCCACCAGCGCCCGCACGCGGCCCTCGTCGTGGCTCTCGGCGGGGGAGCGGTCCTCCAGCGTCGAGGTCCCGACGCCCGCCTGGTCGGGGACGTCGGACTCCTGGGCCCGCCCCGGCACCTCGCCGCGGCGCGTGGCCTCGGAGCGGGTGCCGCCCTGCTTCACGCGGGGCAGCCCGTCGCACAGGGCCCTGGCGTAGACCTCGTCGGCGTCGAGCCGGCGCAGCTCCTCCGCGAGCGTCTCGGGGAGCGTGGGGGTGCGCAGCGCGACGAGGCGGGGCCGGTTGTTGCCCACGCCGCTCAGGGTGGCCGTGTCGCTGCCGTCCTCGGTGCGGACCAGGTCGATGGGGCCGCTGTCGCGCTCCAGCCGGACGCTGACCAGCCCGGTCCCGACCGCGCTGTGCACGCGCGTCACCGGGCAGCCGAGCGCCGAGGCCAGCCACCCCGCCAGCAGGCCCGCGGCGGCGTTGTCGGGCTCCGCGGTGACGGCGGCGGAGGTGACCGGCTCGAAGGGTGCGGACTCCAGCGAGGAGGCGAGCAGCGCACGCCACCGGGTCACGCGGGTCCACGACAGGTCGGTGTCCCCGGCGACGTAGTGGCGGCCGCGTCGACGCAGCTGGGTGGCCGGGCGGGTCACCCCGGCGGCGTCGGTGATCCGGCGGTGTGCCATCCGTCCCAGCGGGGAGGAGGCCACGTCGGCGGGCTCGTCCGCGGGCCACCACGCCACGATCGGGGAGTCGGGCAGCAGCAGCGGGGTGACGACCGCCGCCTGCTGGCGCGTCAGCTCGCCGTAGAGACGCAGGACGACGATCTCGCTGGCACCGGCGTCGCCGCCGACCCGGATCTGGGCGTCGAGCCGGCCCTTGCCGCGGCTGTTGGAGCTGACCAGGACCAGGATCCGGGCCGGGTGCTGACGGGTGGCGTCGTTGGCCGCCCGGATCGCCTCGTCGGCGTGCTCGTCGTCGACGGAGACCAGCAGGGTGAGCACCCGCCCCATGGCCATCGCGCCCACGCTGTTGCGCAGGCGCAGCAGCTCCTTGGAGACCTCGCGGGTCGAGGTGCTCGGCAGGTCACGGATCACGGGAGCCTCCACTCACGGCCGTCGCGCCGCATCAGCTCGTCGGCCGACGGCGGACCCCACGTCCCGGCCGGGTAGTCCTCGGGAGCGGTGCTGCGGGCCGCCCAGTGGTCGATGATCGGGTCGAGGATCGACCAGGACAGCTCGACCTCCTCGTGCCGGGGGAAGAGCGGGGGCTCGCCGAGCAGCACGTCGAGGATCAGCCGCTCGTAGGCCTCGGGGCTGGACTCGGTGAACGAGGCGCCGTAGCCGAAGTCCATGGTGACGTCGCGCACCTCCATCTGGCTGCCGGGCACCTTGGAGCCGAACCGCATCGTGACGCCCTCGTCCGGCTGCACGCGGATCACGACGGCGTTCTGGCCCAGCTCCTCGGTGGCGGTGTCGGTGAAGGGCAGGTGCGGGGCGCGCTTGAGCACGACGGCGATCTCGGTCACCCGCTTGCCCAGCCGCTTCCCGGTGCGCAGGTAGAAGGGGACGCCCGCCCACCGGCGGGTGTGCACCCACAGCTTCATCGCGGCATACGTCTCGGTGTGCGCGGAGGCGTCGACGCCCTCCTCCTCGACGTAGCCGCGGACCGGCTCGCTGCCCTGCCAGCCGGCGGCGTAGCGGCCCCGGGCGGTGGCCGCGTCCAGGTCCTCGGGCAGCCGGACGGAGGCCAGCACCTTCTCCTTCTCGGCGCGCACGGCGTCGGCGGTGAAGGCGATGGGCGGCTCCATCGCGGTGAGCGCCAGCAGCTGGAGCAGGTGGTTCTGGATGACGTCGCGCGCCGCGCCGACCTCGTCGTAGTAGCCGGCCCGGCCCCCGATGCCGATGTCCTCGGCCATCGTGATCTGCACGTGGTCGACGTAGTGGCTGTTCCAGACCGGTTCGAACATCTGGTTGGCGAAGCGCAGCGCCAGCAGGTTCTGGACGGTCTCCTTGCCCAGGTAGTGGTCGATCCGGAAGATCGAGTCCGCCGGGAAGACGCCCTCGACGATGGCGTTCAGCTCCTGGGCGCTGGCCAGGTCGTGGCCGAACGGCTTCTCGATGACCACCCGCCGCCAGGAACCGGGCCGCTGGTCGGACAGGCCGGAGGCCTGCAGCTGGTCGCAGACCGGCGCGAACCAGGCCGGCGGCACGGACAGGTAGAAGGCGTGGTTGCCGCCCGTGCCCCGCTCCTCGTCCAGCTCCCGCACCGTGCGGGCCAGCAGCTCGAAGGCGTCGGCGTCGTCGAAGGAGCCGGGGACGAAGCGGAAGCCCTCGGCCAGCGAGCGCCACACCTCCTCGCGGAAGGGGGTGCGCGCGTGCTCCCGGACCGACTCGTGGACGACCTTGGCGAAGTCCTGGTCGGCCCACTCGCGCCGGGCGAAGCCGACGAGGGAGAAGCCCGGCGGGAGCAGGCCGCGGTTGGCCAGGTCGTAGATGGCCGGCATCAGCTTCTTGCGGGCCAGGTCACCGGTGACGCCGAACATCACCATGCTGCACGGCCCGGCGATGCGGGGGAGCCGCTTGTCGTCGGGGTCGCGCAGCGGGTTGTGGTCCGCGGTGACGGCGGCGGGCGTGCGCTCGCTCAACGGGAGAGCACGTCCCGCAGCTGGGCCAGGCCGCGCCGCTGGTCGGTCAGGTGCAGGCGCAGCACGGGCCGGCCGTGGTCGGCGAGCACGGCGGCGTCGCCGGCGGCCTGCGCCGCGATGACCTCGCCGAAGGTGAAGTCCTGGCCCGGGACCGGCAGGTCCTGCCGCGGCGTCCCGGTGACCTGCAGGTAGACGCCCTGCGCCGGACCTCCCTTGTGGTACTGGCCGGTGGAGTGCAGGAACCGGGGGCCCCAGCCGAAGGTGACCGGTCGGCCGGTGCGGCGCACCAGGTCGGCCTGGACCTCGGCGAGGTCGGCGTGCTCGACCCGGTCCAGGTAGACCATCACCGCCAGGTAGCCGCGCGCCGGGTCCAGCTGGTCCACCAGCGCCGAGACCGCGGCCTCGACCGTGTCGGTGCCGGTCGGCAGCCACTCGCCGGCGCGCAGCTCGACGGCGCCGTCGACGGCCCGGGGCTCCTTGGTCGCGCCCCCGCCGCTGCCCATGATCTCGCGGGCGGCCTGCTTGGCGCTCTCGACGTCGGGCTGGTCGAAGGGGTTGATCCCCAGCAGCCGGCCGGCCACCGACGTGGCGACCTCCCACAGCAGGAACTGCGCGCCCAGGCTGCCGCCGACGTTGACCCGCGAGCCGGTCGCGGTGGCGGCATCGGCCGCGCCGTGGTCGTCGCCGCCGTCGGTGCCCTCGCCGTTGCCCTCCCCGTCGTCCGGGTCGGCGGTGAGCGCCACGACCGTGCAGTCGCCAGGCTCGGTGATCCCGGCGGCCGGGGCGGCGCCCTCGGGGGTCACCACCGGGAGCACGCCGGTGCCCTGCTTGCCGGTCGACTCGGCGAGCAGCTGCTCGGCCCAGTCGGCCAGCCCGTGGATGCCCGAGCCCAGGTCGGTGAAGAGCAGCTTGTCGCGCAGCGGGTGGGTGCCGCCCAGGGCGGCGCCCAGGCGCAGGCCCGGGTTGCCCAGGTCGTCCTCGGCGAGCAGGTCGGCGACCTCCTCGGCCTCGTCCAGCAGCGCGCCGACGTCGACGCCGGCCAGGCCAGAGGGCACCAGCCCGAAGGCGGTGAGCGCGGAGTAGCGGCCGCCGACGCCCGGGTCGGCGTTGACGACGCGGTAGCCGTCGGCGCGGGCCTGCTCGTCCATGGCGCTGCCGGGGTCGGTGACGAAGACCATCCGCTCGGTGGGGTCGATGCCGGCGTCGGTGAAGGCCTGCACGAAGGCCCGGCGCTGGGAGTCGGTCTCCAGCGTCGAGCCGGACTTGGAGGAGACGACGACCGCGGTCGCCGCGAGGTCCTCCTGCACGGAGGCCCGCACCATGTCCGGGTCGGAGCTGTCCAGGACCACCAGGGGCACGCCCGCGGTCGCGCAGATGACCTCCGGCGCCAGGCTGGAGCCGCCCATCCCGCACAGCACGACGCGCGAGACGCCGCGGTCGCGCAGCTGCTCGCGCAGCGCCTCGACCTCGCCGACCAGCGGCCGCGAGGAGCGGGGCAGCCCCACCCAGGACAGCCGGACCGACGCCTCGGACTCGGCCTCCTCGCCCCACAGCGTCGGGTCCTGGGCGAACAGCCGGGAGGCGAAGCGCTCGGCCACCAGGTCGGGCAGGTGCCGCTCGACCGCGTCCGCGGCCGCGCCGAGGGCCTCGACCGTCAGTGCGCTCATGCCCGCCCCGGGTGCTTGGCCATCTCGTCCGAGACGGTGTCCAGCAGGCCCTGCCAGGACTTCTCGAACTTGTCCACGCCCTCCACCTCGAGGAGGTCGACGACCTCGGAGTAGGAGACCCCGACCGCGGCGAGGTCGTCGAGCACCTGCTGGGCCTGCGCGTAGGAGCCGGTCACCGTGTCGCCGGTGATCTCGGCATGGTCGATCGTGGCCTCGAGGGTCTTGTCCGGCATCGTGTTGACGGTGTGCGGGGCGACCAGCTCGGTGACGTAGAGGGTGTCGGGGTAGTCCGGGTTCTTCACTCCGGTGGACGCCCAGAGCGGACGCTGCACGTGCGCGCCGTCGTCGGCCAGGTTCTGCCAGCGCGGCGTGGAGAAGACCTCCTCGAACGCCTGGTAGGCCAGCCGGGCGTTGGCGACCCCCGCCTTCCCGCGCAGCGCGAGGGCCTCGTCGGTGCCGATCTGCTCCAGCCGCTTGTCGATCTCGGTGTCGGCGCGCGAGACGAAGAAGGAGGCCACCGAGCGGATGCTGGACAGGTCCTTGCCGCGCTCGCGGGCCTGCTCCAGGCCGGTGAGGTAGGCGTTCATCACGCCGCGGTAGCGGTCCAGGCTGAAGATCAGCGTGACGTTGACGCTGATGCCCTCGGCCAGGGTCTGGCTGATCGCGGGCAGGCCCTCCACGGTGGCGGGGATCTTGATGAACAGGTTCGGACGGTCGATCTCGGCCCACAGCCGCTTGGCGACCTTGACCGTGGCCGCGGTGTCGCCGGCCAGGCGCGGGTCGACCTCGATCGAGACCCGGCCGTCCAGCCCGCCGGTGCGCTCGAAGACCGGCGCGAAGACGTCGCAGGCGTCCCGCACGTCGGTGGTGGTCAGGGCGAAGACGGCGTCGTCGGCGGACACCTGCCCCAGCGACTCGATCTGCTCGGTGTAGGCCTCGCCCTCGGACAGCGCGGTGGCGAAGATCGTCGGGTTGGTGGTGATGCCCAGCACCCCGCGGTCGATGTATGTGGCCAGGTCGCCGTCGGCGATCATCGGTCGGTTGAGGTCGTCGAGCCAGACGGAGACGCCGTGGTCGGCGAGCTCGTGCAGGGTGGTGCGGGCGGTGGTGGGGGTGCCGTGGTCGCTCATGTCTTCCTCTTCCTCGCGTAGGTCAGTGCTGGGTCTCGTCGGTGGACCGGGTGCCGCCCTCGCCGGCGTCCCCGAGCGTGCTCTCCTCGCCGGTGGGGCGGTCCGGCGTGCTCGTGCCGGGTGCCGAGCCCGAGCCGCCGCCGGCGGCCGACAGGGACTCGCGCGCGGCGGCCGCGACGGCCTCGGCGGTGATGCCGAACTCCCGGAACAGGGTCTCGTAGTCGGCGGAGGCGCCGAAGTGCTCGAGGCTGACCATCCGGCCGGCGTCGCCGACCAGCTCGCGCCAGCCCTGGGCGACGCCGGCCTCCACCGAGACGCGGGCGCGCACCTGCGGCGGCAGCACCTCGTCGCGGTAGGCCCGGTCCTGCGCGTCGAACCACTCGCGGCAGGGCATCGACACCACCCGGGTGGGCACGCCCTCGGCCTGCAGCGCGTCCCTGGCCTGCACGGCGAGCTGGACCTCCGAGCCGGTGCCGATCAGCACCACCTGCGGCTCGCTGCCCTCGGCCTCGGCCAGGACGTAGCCGCCCCTGGCCGTGCCCTCCGCGGAGGCCATGACGGAGCGGTCGAAGGTGGGGACGTTCTGGCGGGTCAGCGCCAGGGCCGCGGGGTGGTCGACGTTCTCCAGGACGGTGCGCCACGCCACCGCGGTCTCGTTGGCGTCGGCGGGCCGGACCACGTCGAGGCCGGGGATGGCGCGCAGCGCGGCCAGGTGCTCCACCGGCTGGTGGGTCGGGCCGTCCTCACCCAGGCCGATGCTGTCGTGGGTCCACACGTAGATGACCGGCAGCTGCTGCAGCGCCGCCAGCCGGACGGCGGGGCGCATGTAGTCGGAGAAGATGAGGAAGGTGCCGCCGTAGGGCCGGGTCAGTCCCTCCAGGGCGATCCCGTTGAGGATCATCCCCATGCCGTTCTCGCGGATGCCGAAGTGGAGCGTGCGCCCGTAGCGGTCGCCGGGGAACATCTCGGTCGCCTTGTGCTCCGGCACGAACGAGGGCACGCCCTTCATCGTGGTGTTGTTGGAGCCCGCCAGGTCGGCCGACCCGCCCCAGAGCTCGGGCATGACGTCCGCCAGCGCCGTGAGCACCTCGCCGGAGGCCTTGCGGGTCGCCATCCCCTTGGGGTCCGCCTCGAAGGTGGGCAGCGCCTCGGCCAGGCCCTCCGGGAGCTCCTTGGCCCGGAGCCGGTCGAGCAGCGCGGCACGCTCCGGGTTGGCCGAGCGCCAGGCGTCGAAGCGCTCCTGCCAGGCGGCGTGCGCCTCCTGGCCGCGCCCCACGACGCCGCGGGCGTGCGCGAGGACCTCGTCCTCCACGGGGAAGGAGACCTCGGGGTCGAACCCGAGGAGCTTCTTGGTGGCCGCGACCTCGTCGTCGCCGAGGGCCGAGCCGTGCGAGGCCCCGGTGTCCTGGGCCTCGGGGGCCGGCCAGGCGATGATCGTGCGCAGGATGACCAGCGTGGGCTTGTCGGTGCGCTCGCGGGAGGCCCGCAGCACGTCGTACAGGGCGTCGACGTCCTCGGTGTAGACGCCGGCGCCCTCCTGGACGTCCTCCCGGCCCGCGCCAGTCCACGGTCTCCACGTGCCAGCCGTAGGCCTCGTACCGCTTGACCACGTCCTCGCTGAAGGAGATGTCGGTGTCGTCCTCGATCGAGATGAAGTTCTGGTCGTAGACGACGGTCAGGTTGGACAGCTCCTGGTGCCCGGCGAGCGAGCAGGCCTCGGAGGCGACGCCCTCCATGATGTCGCCGTCGGAGGCGATCACCCACACGTGGTGGTCGAAGGGGGACTCACCCGGCGCGGCGTCCGGGTCGAGCAGGCCCCGCTGGCGGCGCTGGGCCATCGCCATGCCGACGGAGGAGGCCAGGCCGGAGCCGAGCGGACCGGTGGTGATCTCCACACCGGTCGTGTGGTGGACCTCGGGGTGCCCCGGCGTGACGCTGCCCCAGGTGCGCAGCGCCTTCAGGTCGTCCAGCTCCATCCCGTAGCCGGAGAGGTAGAGCTGGATGTACTGGGTCAGGCTGGAGTGCCCGGCGGAGAGCACGAAGCGGTCCCGGCCCAGCCAGTGCGGGTCGGGCCGTTGCCGGCCTTCTGCACCGCGTCCGCGGCGAGGACCCGGACGGTGTCGACCGCCCGCACGTCCGCGTCGGTCCAGCCCACGGCGTCGGCGACGGGCCTGGTCAGGCTGGCGTCGCGGCCGGCGGTGAAGGGGTGGGCGGTCTGGCTCACGGAGTGCTCCTTCGGGATGCGGGGACACGTGCTGGCCCCGGCCTCCACGGGCCGGGACGACCTAGCCACGACCTTAGTACCTGGGGCTGCCGGTCGCGCTCGTTGCCGCCAGTTGCCGGCCTCCACCGGTTTGGGGTCCCGGAGGGCGGACGGAGTACCATCGTGGAAGTCCCCGTCCCGTCCGTCGGGACGACCCCGCCACTTCCGAAGGACACCGTGACCACGCTGGACCCCCGACCCGCCCAGGACGGCCGGACCGACGCCGAGGCGGCGGCGGGACGGGCATCGAGGGGGTGGCGGGAGGTCGTCGGCGACTACGTCTCGCTGACCAAGCCGCGGATCATCGAGCTGCTCCTGGTCACCACCTTCCCGGTCATGTTCCTGGCCGAGCGCGGCATCCCGCCGGTGTGGCTCATCGTCGCCACGCTGGTCGGCGGCACGCTGGCCGCGGCCTCGGCCAACGTGCTCAACTGCTACCTCGACCGGGACATCGACGCGCACATGCAGCGCACGTCCAACCGGCCGCTGGTGACCGGCACCGTGACCCCGCGGGCCGCGATGACCTTCGGCCTGGTGCTGGGCGCCGCCTCGGTGCTGTGGCTGGGGTTCCTGGTGAACTGGCTCTCCGCCTGGCTGGGCCTCGGCGCGATCCTGCTCTACGTGGTGTTCTACACCGCCGTGCTCAAGCGGCGGACCAGCCAGAACATCGTCTGGGGCGGCGTCGCCGGGTGCATGCCGTCGTCTTCTTCTGGACCCCGCCGCACTACTGGCCGCTGTCGATGCGCTTCAAGGAGGACTACGCCGCCGCCGGGGTGCCGATGCTGCCCGTGGTCGCCGAGGACGTGGCCGTCGGTCGCCAGGTCGTGGCCTACGCGTGGGCCACGGTGCTCGTCTCGCTGGTCCTGGTGCCGGTGGCGCCGATGGGCTGGATCTACCTGGTCGTGGCCCTCGTGTCCGGCGCCCTCTTCCTGGTGGAGTCGCACCGGCTGCTGTCCCGTGCCCGTCGTGGGGTGACCGGCAAGGCGCTGGGCGCGATGCGGCTGTTCCACTACTCGATCAGCTACCTGACGCTGCTCTTCCTCGCGGTGGCGGTCGACCCGCTCCTGCACCTCCCGCTGCCGCTCTGACCCCGCGAGACCGATGACCGCATCCCCAGCCACTCCCGGCGCCCGCCTGGCCGGCCTGCTGCTCCCGCGCGAGGTGACCCGGTGGGTCCGCGGCACCGCCTGGGCCTCCCTCCTCACCAACGCGCTGCTCATCGTCAGCGGCGGCGCCGTCCGGCTGACCGGCAGCGGACTGGGCTGCCCGACCTGGCCGCGCTGCACCGACGACTCGTGGACCAACACCCCGGAGATGGGGATCCACGGCTACATCGAGTTCGGCAACCGCACCCTGACCTTCGTGCTCTCGCTCGTGGCCGTCCTCACCGCGCTGGCCGTCTGGCGGCTGCGGGACCGGCACCCCTCCTTCCTGCGCATCGCCGTGGCGCTGGGCCTGGGCATCGTCGTGCAGGCGGTCGTCGGGGGCGTCACCGTGCGCACCGGCCTCAACCCGTGGGTGGTGGGCATCCACTTCGTCATCTCCGCGGTGCTGGTGGCGCTGGCCGCCGTGCTGGTCGACCGCACCCGGCGGGTCTCCCTGCCCGACGTGGCGGCGGCCGAGCGTCCCGGCCAGCTGGTCGGGCCCGAGGCACGGCGCGCCAGGCTGCTCGCGGTCGTGCTCGGTACCGCCTCGGCGCTCGCCATCTACCTGGGCACCCTGGTGACCGGCACCGGCCCGCACTCCGGGGACTCGGGCCAGGTCGCCCGGCACGCCTTCGACGCCTACGTCGTCACGCGCGTCCACGTGCTCCCCGTCTACGTCCTCGTCGCCGGCACGCTCGTCGGCGTGGTGGCCGCGTCCGTGCGGCGCTGGCCGGCGCCCCTGCGGCGCATCCTGGTGGTCCTGACCGTCGTGGTCGCGGCCCAGGCCCTCATCGGCTACTACCAGTTCTTCAACGGCGTCCCCGTCCTCGCGGTCGCGCTGCACATGGTGGGCGCGGCCGCGCTCGCCACCGTCGCCACGATGACGGTCGAGAAGACGTATGCGGTCTCCGCGCCGGTCGACGAGCCGCTCGCCCCGGGCACGAGCCCGGACGTGCTGACCCGGGCCTGACCGCGACCGGTCAGTCGGACCAGCGCAGCAGCCGGCGCGCGAGCAGGGCCGCGGCGACCGCCCAGACGGCGAGGACCAGCAGCGGGCCCCAGTCCGCAGTGCCGTGGACCAGCGCGGTGCGCAGGGCGTCGCCGAGCGCGGCGGAGGGCAGCAGCTGGACGACCGTGGACAGGGGCTCGGGCATGGCCTGGGCCGGCAGCAGGACACCGCCGCCGGCGGCGAGCAGCACCCAGACGAGGTTGGCCAGGGCCAGCACCGCCTCCGCGCGCAGCGAGCCGCCCAGGCAGGCCGCGAGCGAGGCGAAGGCCCCCACGCCGAGGACCACGGCGAGCAGCGCGGGCAGCAGGCCGACCGGGTCCGGGCGCCAGCCGAGGACCGCGGCGACCGCGCCGATGACGACCAGCTGGACGACCAGCACCGCCAGCACCGACAGGGACTTGGCGGCCAGCAGCCCGCCCCGCCCCAGCGGCGTGGTGCCCAGCAGGCGGAGGACGCCCCACCGCCGCTCGAAGCCGAGCAGGATCGCCTGGCCGGTGAAGGCGGTCGACATCACGGCGAGGGCGACGACGCCGGGGGAGAGCACGTCGATGCGGTCGGCGCCCGCCCAGGGGCCCACCGCGAGCTCCGGGTAGGGCACCAGCGCGAGCCCGACCAGGGCCATGAGGGGCAGCACGATCGAGACGATCAGCTGCTCGCCGTGGCGCAGCAGGCCCACCGTCTCGAAGCGGGCCTGGGCCAGGACGCGGGTCGTCGCCGGCGCGGGCGCGCTCACCGCTCCACCTCGTGCCCGTCGGTCAGGGCGAAGTACGTCTCCTCGAGCCCGGCCGTCCCCGCGACCTGGGCCACGGTGCCGGCGGCGGCCACGCGCCCGCCCACGATGACGACCACCCGGTCGGCGAGGCGCTCGGCCTCCTCGAAGGAGTGGGTGGTCACCACCGCGGCGGCACCGGCGTCGGCGCGGACGCCCCACCAGGGCGGCGGCCAGGGCGACCCGCTGGCGCTGCCCGCCCGAGAGGCGCCGCACCGTGGTCCCGGCGAACCCGTCGATGCCGAGCCTGGCCACGAGGGCGTCCACGTCGGCCGGACGCTCCCAGAACCGGGCCAGGTGGCGCAGCAGCGCGACCGGCCGCACGGACTGGGGCAGGCCGCCGTCCTGCAGCATCACGCCAACGCGGGCGCGGTGGTCGGCACCGGCGCGCCAGGGGTCCGTCCCCAGGACGCGGACCGTGCCGCCGTCGGGGCGCTGCAGCCCGGTGGCGATCTCGACCGAGGTGGTCTTGCCGGCGCCGTTGGGGCCGAGGACGCACGTCACCTCGCCGGCGTCGGCGCTCCAGGAGAGTCCGCGCAGGGCCTCGGTCGCGCCGAAGCGGCGGGTCACCGAGTCCATCATGAGGGCGCGCACGGCGGGGACGGTCACGATGCCGGAGTGTAGTTCGGCGACCCGGGCGCCCCGTCCCGGGCCGCATCGGAGCGCCCCTGGGGCGGGCACGTGGGCAGGTGAGGCGACCCTCCGTTGGATCGCCGGAGCAAATAGGTCACAATGGAGTAGTGAATTTGGCCGAGATGCAGCAGGAGTCCCGCACCCGGGACCGGGTGCGTCGTGCCGTGGGGGAGCAGGGACCGGTCACCGCCAGCGCGCTGGCCAAGGAGCTCGGGCTCACGCCCGCCGCCGTCCGTCGCCATCTCGACGCGCTCGAGGGGGAGGGTCTCATCGTCGAGCACGAGGCCGCGTCGGTGGGTCGCCGCGGCCGTGGCCGGCCGGCCCGGGCCTACGTGCTCACCACCCTGGGCCAGGACCAGTTCACCAGCGCCTACGACGACGTCGCCTCCGCGGCCCTGCACTTCCTGGCCCGCGAGGCCGGCCACGGCGCCGTCCAGGCCTTCGCCGACCAGCAGGCCGCCGAGCTGGAGGCCCGGCTGCGGGCCCGGGTCCAGGAGCGGCTGGCGGCCACCGGCGCCGACCCCGAGGACCTCGACGCGCGGGCGGAGGCGCTCGCGCAGGCCCTCTCCGACGAGGGGTATGCTGCCAGCGCCCGGCCGGTCGGCCAGGGCACCGGGCTCGCCGGGATCCAGCTGTGCCAGGGGCACTGCCCCGTGCGGTCGCTGGCCAGCGAGTTCCGCCACTTCTGCGACGCCGAGACCGACGTGATCTCGCGGGTCCTCGGCGTGCATGTGCAGCGGCTGGCCACCCTCGCGGGGGGCGAGCACGTGTGCACGACGTTCGTCCCGACCGGGGCCCCGGGAACCGGGCCCCCCAGCGACGAGGAACGGGCGCGGGCCCGGCCCTACGTCATACCCCGAACCACCGACCAAGCCGCCGACGACGAGAGGTCAACGCGATGAGCACCCATATCGAGGAGCTGAACCCGGGTCTGAAGGACCTGGGCAAGTACGAGTACGGCTGGGCCGACAGCGACGAGGCCGGTGCCTCCGCGCGCCGCGGCCTGTCCGAGGACGTCGTCCGCCACATCTCCCGGATGAAGGGCGAGCCGGAGTGGATGCTGCAGACGCGGCTCAAGGCGCTGCGCCTGTTCGGCAAGAAGCCGATGCCGCACTGGGGCGCCGACCTGTCGGACATCGACTTCGACAACATCAAGTACTTCGTCCGCTCCACCGAGAAGCAGGCCACCAGCTGGGAGGACCTGCCCGAGGACATCAGGAACACCTACGACCGCCTGGGCATCCCCGAGGCCGAGAAGCAGCGCCTCGTCGCCGGCGTCGCCGCGCAGTACGAGTCCGAGGTCGTCTACCACCAGATCCGCGAGGACCTGGAGGAGCAGGGCGTCCTCTTCCTGGACACCGACACCGCGCTGCGCGAGCACCCCGAGATTTTCCAGGAGTACTTCGGTTCGGTCATCCCGGTCGGCGACAACAAGTTCGCCTCGCTCAACACCGCCGTCTGGTCCGGCGGTTCGTTCGTGTACGTCCCCAAGGGCGTGCACGTGGAGATCCCGCTGCAGGCCTACTTCCGGATCAACACCGAGAACATGGGCCAGTTCGAGCGGACCCTGATCATCGCCGACGAGGGCTCCTCGGTGCACTACGTCGAGGGCTGCACGGCGCCGATCTACAAGACCGACTCGCTGCACTCGGCGGTCGTGGAGATCATCGTCAAGAAGAACGCCCGCGTGCGCTACACGACGATCCAGAACTGGTCCAACAATGTCTACAACCTGGTCACCAAGCGCGCGACCTGCGACGAGGGCGCGACCATGGAGTGGATCGACGGCAACATCGGGTCGAAGGTCACCATGAAGTACCCGGCCGTCTACCTGCTCGGCGAGCACTCCAGGGGCGAGACCCTCTCGGTCGCGTTCGCCGGCGAGGGCCAGCACCAGGACGCCGGCTCCAAGATGGTGCACGCCGCGCCGTACACCTCCTCGACGATCGTGTCCAAGTCGGTGGCGCGCGGCGGCGGCCGGTCCTCCTACCGCGGCCTGGTCCAGATCAACGAGGGTGCCCACCACAGCAAGTCCTCGGTGGTCTGCGACGCGCTGCTGGTCGACCAGATCTCCCGGTCCGACACCTACCCCTACGTCGACGTCCGCGAGGACGACGTCCAGATGGGGCACGAGGCGACCGTCTCCAAGGTGTCCGAGGACCAGATGTTCTACCTCATGTCCCGAGGCATGTCCGAGACCGAGGCGATGGCCATGATCGTGCGCGGGTTCGTCGAGCCCATCGCGCGCGAGCTGCCCATGGAGTACGCCCTCGAGCTCAACCGCCTCATCGAGCTGCAGATGGAAGGAGCCGTCGGCTGATGTCGCTTCTTGTCGACGAGAAGACCCACGTAGACCCCGCCGCACAGATCGGCGGGGACCACCGGATCCCCGACGAGTCGCGGGCCTCCCGCACGCGGTCCTTCGACGTGGAGGCCATCCCCGTCCCGACCGGCCGCGAGGAGGAGTGGCGCTTCACCCCCGTGGACCGGCTGGGCAACGTCTTCGCCGACGCGCCCACCGACGTGCAGGACGGGGTGGAGGCCGCCGACTACCAGCTCGAGGCCCCCGAGGGCGTCACCTCGGGCACCCTCGCGCCCGGGCAGGCCCCGCGCGGCACCGTCCTGGTCCCCGAGGACCGCGGCGCGGTCGTGGCGAGCAAGAACACCGAGCAGGCGCTGCACGTGCGCATCGCCCCCGAGGCCGAGCTGAGCGACCCGGTGCGCCTGAAGGTGCACGGCCAGGGCGCCGGCCGGCGCAGCAACGCCCACTACGTCGTCGAGGCGGGCGCGCACAGCACCGCGCTGGTCATCCTCGACCACACCGGCTCGGCCGACCACACCGGCAACCTCGAGGTGCTCGTCGGCGACGGCGCCACGCTGACCGTGGTCAGCCTGCAGCGCTGGGACGACGACGCCGTGCACCTGGGCCAGCACGAGGCGCTCGTGGGCCGGGACGCGAGCTACAAGCACATCGCGGTCTCCCTCGGCGGCGGCATCGTGCGGGTCAACTCCAACGTGCGCTACGGCGGCCCCGGTGGTGACGCGACCCTGCTGGGCGTCTACTTCGCCGACGCCGGGCAGCACCTGGAGCACCGC
The DNA here is from genome assembly GCA_003577095.1 of Acidobacteriota bacterium. Lineage (GTDB taxonomy): Bacteria > Actinomycetota > Actinomycetes > Actinomycetales > Dermatophilaceae > Ornithinicoccus. Next base: position 45 of record QEUR01000008.1, on the reverse strand, counting down.
TCCTTCGTCGACCACAACGCCCCGCGGTGCACCTCGCTGGTCACC
>QEUR01000007.1 GCA_003577095.1 Acidobacteriota bacterium | reverse complement strand
CTCTAGGGGCGGACGCGGTGGTCCGGGTGGAGGACACGGACGGGCACCCGCGCGAGGCGCAGTTCCGCGTGCAGCCCGAGGTGGGCGCCAACATCCGCCGCGCCGGCGAGGACGTGCGGGCCGGCCAGGTGGTCCTGCCGGCCGGCACCCGCATCGGCGCCGCGCAGATCGCCGCGCTCGCCTCCGCCGGCGTCGAGGAGGTCGACGTCGTCGGCCCGGTGCGCGTCGTCGTGCTGTCCACCGGGGACGAGCTGGTGCCGCTCGGGCAGCCCGTGGGGCCCGGCCAGATCGTCGACTCCAACGGTCCGATGCTGGAGGCGCTCGTCCGCGGGTCCGGCTTCTACCCCGTCCACGTCGGCTCGCTGCCGGACGACGAGGCGGCCACCCGCAAGGAGCTGCGCCACCACCTGGCCCACGCGGACGCGATCATCACCACGGGAGGCGTGAGCAAGGGCGCCTACGACATCGTCAAGAAGGTGCTGACCGGCGAGGGCTCGATGCAGTTCCTCGAGGTCGCGATGCAGCCGGGCAAGCCGCAGGGCTTCGGCGTGCTGGGCCGCCGCAGGGTCCCGGTCTTCACGCTCCCGGGCAACCCGGTCAGCGCCCTGGTCAGCTTCGAGGTCTTCGTCCGTCCGGCGCTGGAGAAGCGCGCCGGCCGGCTGGCCAGCGACCGCACCACGAGCGGCTACGCGCTCACCTCGTGGCGCAGCGCCTCCGACCGTCGCACCTACACCCGCGTCCGGGTCTCCCTGGACGCGACGGGGGAGTATGCCGTGGAGCCGGTCGGCGGCCACGGCTCGCACCTCGTCGCCGGGCTCGCGCTCGCCGACGCGCTGGCCGTCTCGTCCGAGGAGGCCACCGAGGTCGAGGCCGGCTCGCGCGTCGACCTGCTCCTGCTGCGCCCGCGCCGCGAGATCGACGGGCGCCTGGCCAGGGACGCGGAGAGCGCGCCGTGACCACCCCGGACCGCGCCGCCGCGCCGGACGGGCTCACGCACCTGCGCCCCGACGGCACCGCGCACATGGTCGACGTGACCGCCAAGGACGTGACCGTGCGCACCGCCTCCGCCGAGGGCACCGTCCTGCTCTCCGCGGAGGCGGTCGCCGCGCTCCGGGGCGGCACCGTCCCCAAGGGCGACGCCCTCGGGGTGGCCCGGATCGCCGGCATCCAGGCCGCCAAGCGGACGCCCGACCTCGTGCCGCTGTGCCACCCGATCGCCATCCACGCCGTGGAGGTCGACCTGACGGTCCTCGACGAGGGCGTGCGGATCACCTCGACCGTCCGGACCGCCGACCGCACCGGCGTGGAGATGGAGGCGCTCACCTGCGTCAGCGTCGCCGCGCTCGCGCTGATCGACATGGTCAAGGCCGTCGACAGGCTCGCCACCGTCACCGACGTGCGCGTCACCGCCAAGTCCGGCGGCCGCTCGGGGGACTGGACCCGCCCCGCGTGAGCGAGCGCGGCTGGCGCTGGCCGGTCCGGCCCAGGACCGTGCTGCCCTCCGGCCAGGTGCTGACGCTCCGGGCGCTGGAGCGGGGCGACCGGACGGCCTGGGAGGAGCTGCGCCGGCGCAACCGCGCCTGGCTGGCGCCGTGGGAGGCGAGCGCACCCGGCGAGCCCGCGCCGCCCACCACCTTCACCCGGCTGCGCCGCGGCCTGGACCGGGCGGCCCGCGACGCGCTGGCGCTGCCCTTCGTCATCGACGTCGACGGCACCCTCGTCGGCCAGATGCAGCTCTTCGACGTGCTGTGGGGATCCCGGGCGAGCGGGTGGGCCGGCTACTGGCTCGACGAGGGGTCGACCGGGCGCGGCTACGCCACCTGGGCGCTGGCCACCCTCGTCGACCACGCCCTGCTCTCGGCCGGTCTGCACCGGGTGGACGTGGGCATCCGCCCGGAGAACGCCGCCAGCCTGGCCGTCGTGGCACGGCTCGGGCTGCCCGAGGAGGGGGTGCGCCGGGGGCTCATGCACGTGGCCGGCGGGTGGCGGGACCACCGGTGCTTCGCGGTGCTGTCCGAAGACCTCGGGCCGGGCGGTTTCGCCCCCGGCGGGCTGGTGGCGCAGCTGCGCCGGCACGGGGTCGGAGGACCCTGACCGAGCGTCGGCACACTCGTCACGCCAGTCACAGCAGGAACTTCCGCGACACTCCGTGCCGCCTGGCGCGGCGGTGGTGCTGGTGGGCCTAGCGTGACTGGCGTGCCTCCCATGAGCAGCTTCGTCTTCGTCGTCATCGTGGCGGTGTGGGCTGTCTACCTCGTGCAGCACTGGGTCCGTCGCCGCGATCACCTGGCCACCGCGCGCTCGGTCGACCGGTTCTCCGAGGCCATGCGCGTGCTGGAGCGCCGTCGCGAGCTGCCTGTCCCGGAGCCTGGCTCCGCACCCCGCTCCTACGCCGCCTCCCCGCTGCGTCCCGCACGTCCCGGCCGGCCCGAGGTCGCCGTCAAGAGCGGCGTCCACGGGGCCACGGCGGTCGCGCCCTCCGCCTCCTACCGCCGGTCCCGGGCCGCGGCCCGCCTGCGCGCCGGGGTCCTGCTCCTCGGCTCGCTGGCGATGGTGGCCCTCGTGACCCTCGCCGCAGTCGGCGTGCTCCAGCGCTGGTGGGCGGTCGTCGGCGTCGGTGCCGCGACCCTGGCCGTGGTCCTCGTGCGGTGGTCCGTCCCGGCCGCCTCCGCGGGCGCAGCCTCCCGCCGCACGCGTCGGCCCGCCGCGCGCGTCCACCACCCCGCCGCCCGGCCGGAGCGTCGGGAGAGCAAGGGCGACCACCAGTTCGCCGCCCAGACCGCGGCCGTGACGATGCGCGCACCGGTGCGGCGGGGCGCCGTGGTCGCCGCCGGGCCGAGCGTGTCGCCGGTCGCCCATGACGCCGGGCCGAGCGTGTCGCCGGTCGCCCATGACGCCGGGCCGAGCGTGTCGCCGGTCCCCTACGACCTGGTCGAGGTCGAGGCCGCGCCGCAGCCGCAGCAGCCGGTCGCGGCCGAGCAGGACGCGGGGCCCGTGGTCCAGCCCACGGACGGCACATGGCACCCCGTGCCGGTCCCGCCGCCGACCTACACCCTCAAGGCGGCCGCCCCGCCCAGCCGGCCGTACGGCTCCGTCTCGTCCGGCTCCGTCTCGCTGCCCGCGGACGGCACCGAGATGGCGCTCGAGGAGGAGTACGAGGACCTCCCGCGCATCGACCTGGTGGGGTGACGGAGCGCCCGCGCGGCAGGGTTCTGCGGATTTTTCGCTCCGGTCGGCCGGGTGTATAGTCGGTAGCCGCACCTGGGGCTGTGGCGCAGTTGGTAGCGCGTCTCGTTCGCAATGAGAAGGCCAGGGGTTCGAATCCCCTCAGCTCCACCAGACCGGCACCACCACGGACCCCGTCCGCCTCACGGCGACGGGGTCCGCCGCTCTCTCGGAGCCTCCCGCCGACGTCCACGTCCGCACCCGGCCGTTACGCTGATCCCTCACGGGCGCCGCGCGTCCGCCGCCGCACGAGGAGGAACACCACGTGGCCGTCAACCTGAGGGGTCGCAGCCTGCTGTCGCTGGTCGAGGAGACCCCTGCCGAGATCCGCTACCTGGTCGAGCTGGCCCTCGACCTCAAGCGCGCGAAGATCTCGGGCCAGGAGCGACGTCTCCTCGTGGGAAAGTCGGTCGCCCTCGTCTTCGAGAAGACCTCGACCCGGACCCGGTCCGCCTTCGAGGTCGCCGCCGCCGACCAGGGCGCGCACACGACCTTCCTCGAGCCCTCGAGCACGCAGATGGGGCACAAGGAGTCGGTCCGGGACACCGCCCGGGTGCTCGGCCGCATGTACGACGCCATCGAGTACCGCGGCGCCCACCAGGAGACCGTCGAGGAGCTGGCCCGCTACGCCGGGGTTCCGGTCTACAACGGCCTCACCGACGAGTGGCACCCCACCCAGATGCTGGCCGACGCGCTGACGATGATGGAGCACTCGGACCGGCCGCTGCACGAGACGTCCTTCGCCTACCTGGGCGACGCCCGCAACAACACCGGGCACTCCCTCCTGCTGCTCGGCGCCAAGCTGGGCATGGACGTGCGGATCGCCGCCCCGGAGGCCCTGCAGCCCTCGGCCGAGGTCCTCGAGCTGTGCCGGGGGGTCGCGGAGGGGACCGGCGCACGCCTGACCGTCACCGACGACCCGCGCGCCGCCGTGCGAGGGGTCGACTTCGTGCACACCGACGTGTGGGTGTCGATGGGGGAGCCGGCGCAGGCGTGGGACGAGCGGATCGACGTGCTGCTGCCCTACCGCGTCGACGCCGCCCTGATGGCGGCCACCGGCAACCCGCGGTCCCGCTTCATGCACTGCCTGCCCGCCTTCCACGACGACCGGACCACCGTCGGCGCCGAGCTGGTCGCGCGCCGCCCCGAGCTGGCTGGAGGGGTGGAGGTGACCGACGAGGTCTTCGAGTCCCCGGCCAGCATCGTCTTCGACGAGGCGGAGAACCGGCTGCACACGATCAAGGCGCTCATGGTCGCCACGCTCGCATGAGCCCGCAGGGTATGCCGTCCGCGCGCCTGCGCGAGCCCGCCCACCGGGTGAGCCCGCGCGCCGTGCGCTACTGGGTCGTCAACTCCACGATCGGCGGGGTGGTCGCCTGGGCGGTGATGTTCGCCATCGCCTGGTTCCTGCCCGAGCAGGCGTGGTGGGCGGTGGCGCTGCGCTGGCTCTTCGTCCTCGGGATGGCCGCCAACGTCGTCGAGGTCGTCCTCGAGCCGACCATCCGCTACCGCCGCACCCGCTGGGAGGTGGCCGACGGCAAGGTGTTCGTCCAGACCGGCTGGCTCTCCCGCGACCAGCGCATCGCCCCGCTGTCCCGGGTGCAGACCGTGGACACCCACCGGGGCGCGATCATGCGGCTCTACGGGCTGGCGAACATCACCGTGACCACGGCCTCGGCGGCCGGCCCGATCACCATCCCCTGCCTGGACAGCGACCTCGCCGACCGGGTCACCGCCGAGCTGGCGCGCATCACGGGGCAGACCCGCGGGGACGCCACGTGACCGAGCCGCACCTGCCGCCTCCCAGCGGGGCCCCGGTGCCGGGACCTCCGCCGGCGGCGGCGCCGACGGGCGGGTGGCAGCGGCAGAGCCCGCGCATGCTCCTGGTCCACCCGGTGCGGATCCTGGGCTCCTTCGCGGTGCCGATCCTGCTGGCGACCTTCGGCCTCAGCTCGGGGGGTGACGGCGGCCCGCCGGCCTGGATCTTCCTGCTCGGCGGTGCCGCGATCGCCGTCGCCTTCGGTGTCGCGTCCTGGTTCGTCACCCGTTACCGCTTCACCGAGGAGCAGGTCCAGCTGCGCACCGGGCTGGTCAACCGGCGCGTCCTCACCGCGCCGCTGGACCGGGTGCGCAGCGTCGACGTCGAGTCCTCGCCCGTCCACCGGCTGCTGGGGCTGGCCAAGGTCAAGGTCGGCACCGGCGTGGACGACAGCCGCATCGAGCTGGACGGCGTCAGCCGGGAGCAGGCGGGGGAGCTGCGCACCTTCCTGCTGGCCCGCTCGCGGCAGGCCGGCGGGGCGGCGGGCCCCGGGGCCGCCCCCGACGGCGCCACCGTACCCGCGGTGGCGGGCCCCGACGCGGACGGCGGGCGCACGTCATACCCCGGGGTCGTGCCCGCGCAGCCGGACACCGAGCTGGCCCGGATCGACTGGGGCTGGCTGCGCTACGCGCCGTTCAGCCTCTCCAGCCTCGTCGTCGTCGCGGGTGCGGTCGGCGCGCTCCTCCAGTTCGGCGACGAGCTGCCGGTCGACCAGGTGGACGTGGCCCAGGACGCGTGGCGCTGGGTCGTCGCCCAGGCCGTCCTCGTGCTGGTGACGATGCTGGTCGTCGTCATCGTCGTCGGCTGGGTCGTGGTGTCGACCGTGAGCTACGTCCTGACGTGGTGGAACCTGCGCGTCGTGCGCGAGGGACGGGGCAACCTGCGGATCACCCGGGGCCTGCTCACCACCCACAGCCAGACCGTCGAGCGGGCCAAGGTGCGCGGGGCCCGGATGGGCGAGCCCTTCCTGCTGCGCCTGGTGCGCGGCGCCGAGCTGACGGCGCTGGCCACGGGCGTGGGTGCCGGCGGCGCGACCAAGGTGCTGCCGCCCGCCCCGCGCGCGGTCGTCACGTCCGTCGGCCACGAGCTGCTCGAGGAGGACGGGCCGCTGACGATGCAGCTGGTCGGGCACGGCCCCCGCGCCCGTCGCCGCATCCACGTCCGGCGGCAGTGGGGGACGCTCTTCCTGGCGGCGGCGCTGGCGGTGCCCACCTACCTGCTGGACGTGCCGTTCCTCGACCGCCTGCCGGACTGGGGCCCGCCGGTGCTGCTGCTGGTCGTGGGCGCGCTCAACGCGCTGGTGGCGGAGAGCGCCTGGCGCAACCTCGGGCACGGCCTGACGCGGCGCCACGTGGTGGTCCAGACGGGGGCGTTCGTCCGGACCCGGGAGGCGCTGGAGAGGGCGGGCATCATCGGCTGGGTGGTGCACCAGTCCTTCTTCCAGCGGCGGCTCGACCTGTGCGACCTGGTGGCCACCACCGCGGCCGGCGCCGAGCAGGTCGTGGCCCCGAACATCCCGGTCCCGCTCGCCGTCGACCTCGCCCGCGGGGCCACGCCGGGAATGCTGGAGGGCTTCCTGGCGTAGTGCCAGACATGAGCGACTTCGAGCAGACCTGGCCCCAGTTCGGGCAGCCTCCTGCGGGAGTGCCGCAGATCGGCCTGCCCGCCGACGAGGAGCTCGACGACCACGCCCGCTACGACCGCGCGACCTTCCTGTTCGAGACGCGCAGCTACAGCCAGGCCGCCGCGCTGCTCGAGCCGTTGGCCGCCGGGCACCCCGACAACGCCGAGGTGCTGCTGCTGCAGGCGCGCTCCTTCTACTACTCGGCCCAGCTGGGCCGGGCCGAGGGCGTGCTGCGCCGCATGGTGGAGCGCTGGCCGAGCGACGGCTACGCGCACCTGCTGCTGGCGCGCACCCTCCAGCGCGCCGGGCGCGCCGAGGAGGGCGCCCCGCACCTGAAGCTCGCCGAGGCGATGGGCCTGGGCGACTGACCCCGCCCTACGTCCAGAAGTCGAACCACATCCGCAGCTCCCACTGCTCGCGCGGGATGACCATCGCGGTGTGCACCGGGTAGTACCAGACGAACCACGTCACGGCGAGGGTCAGGTAGGCCACGACGACGACGGCGCCGACGCGTCGTCGTCGTCGTGATGCGCCGGCCGGCCCCAGCGCCAGGCCGAGGCAGCAGACCACGACGAGCACGAGCCAGGGCACGAAGGCGACCGCGTAGAAGCTGTAGATCGTGCGGGTCTGGTAGAGGAACCACGGGAACCAGCCGGCGACGATCCCGGACAGCGCCGCCCCGGCCCGCCAGTCGCGCCCGAGCAGCCAGAGGAAGGCCACGACGAGCAGCCCCAGGGTCCCGCCCCACCAGACGAAGAGGTTGCCTAGCGAGGCGATGTACTCCACGCACTTGTCGACCTCGCACCCCTTCTGCCCGTGCTCGGGCCACTCGCTGAAGAACAGCGTCGGACGCCACTGGACGCTCCAGCTCCACGGGTTGGACTTCCAGGCGTGCTCGTTCTGCAGGCCGACGTGGAAGGAGTACATCTCCTGGTGGTAGGCCCACAGCGAGCGCAGCGGGTCGGGCACCAGCCCGGCCAGGCGCCCGGTGGCCGGGTGGTCCAGCGCCCACTCCCGCTTCCACCCGCCGGTGGTGGCGAACCAGCCGGCCCAGCTGGCCACGTAGGTCACCAGGGCCGTGGGGATCATGGTCAGGAAGGCCGGTATGCCGTCGCGCACCACGCCGCCGGTGAACCACCCGGGCGCCCCCGCGGTCCGGCGCGCCCCGATGTCCCACCAGACGGTCATCAGCCCGAAGACGGCCAGGAAGTAGAGCCCCGACCACTTGGTCCCCGTGCACAGGCCCAGGCTGACCGCGGCCGCCAGGCGCCACCAGCGCATCCCCAGCCCCGGGCCCCACCAGCGCGCCCAGCGGCGCAGCGGGTCCCGGGGGACGGGTCTGTCGCGGGCACGTTCCGCCCACGGCCCCCAGCGCGCCGCCAGCCGGCGCCGGGCCTGCTCCCGGTCGAGCAGCAGGAAGAAGAAGGCCAGCAGGGCCCACCACATGACGAAGATGTCGAGCAGCCCGATCCGGGACTGGACGAAGTGGTGGCCGTCGGCGGCCAGGAGGGTCGCGGCGGCGACCGACAGCAGGGCGTTGCGCCACAGGTGCCAGGCGATGCGGCCGAGCAGCAGGATCGACAGGGTGCCCACCACCGCCGAGCTGAGCCGCCAGCCGACCGCGGACTCCGGCCCCGTCAGCATCTCGCCGAGCGCGATCATCCACTTGCCCACCGGCGGGTGGACCACGAGGTCGGGCGCGGTGCCGAAGACGTCCGGCGTGCCGTTCGTGAAGAGCTGGTCGGGCTCCTCCAGGCCCTCCCGGACCTCTCGCTCGTGGCCGAACAGCCGCAGCGACCAGGCCTGCTTGACGTAGTAGGTCTCGTCGAAGACCAGCTCGTGGGGGTGGCCCAGGCGCCAGAACCGGACCGCCCCGCCGAGCAGGGTGACCAGCAGCACGCCCAGCCAGGCGGCGCGGTCGGAACGCACCAGGGAGCGGGGCTCCGGCCCGAGGAGCCGAGCCCGCAGTAACTCCATACCGGTCATCGTAGGGTGCCGCGGGGGCGCCGACGGCGGCCCCTGGGGGAGTAGTACCCTGCCCCCGTGGCCACTTCAACCCTTCCCGCGAGCACCGGGCGCAGGCGCTCCAGCATCCTGCTGAAGACGATCATGGCCGCGAGCGGCCTGTTCTTCATCGCCTTCCTGCTGCTGCACATGTACGGCAACCTGATGATCCTCTCGGGCCGCGAGGCGTTCGACGAGTACGCCCACCACCTGCGGACCTTCGGCGGGCCGATGATCCCCGAGAAGGGCGCGCTGTGGGTGATGCGCATCGGCCTGATCGTCGCGCTGGTGGCGCACGTGGCCAGCGCGGTCGTGCTGTGGCGCCGGGCCGGCGGGGCGCGCTCCACGCGCTACCAGGTGACCAGGGCCACCTACGGCAACTTCTACGTCCGGGCCATGCGATGGGGCGGCCTGGCGCTGCTGGCCTTCGTGATCTTCCACCTCATGCACTTCACCTGGCAGACGGTCACCATCGGCGAGGCGCACGCCAGCCCCGCCGCCCGGGTGATCGACAGCTTCAGCCACTGGTGGGGCGTGGGCATCTACGCGCTGGCGATGATCTTCCTGGGCCTGCACCTGCTGCACGGGATCTGGGGCGCGGCGATGACCCTGGGCCTGAACACCTCGCTGGACCGTGCGGAGACGATCCGGCTGACCTCCATCGTCGTCACCACCCTCATCGTGGTGGGCTTCCTCGTCCCGCCGTTCGCCATCCTCTTCGGCCTCGTCAAGTAGAAGGACCGCACCTGTGACAGAAACGCTGATCGACGGGCTCTACCGCGAGGGCGAGCCGATCGCCGACACCAAGGCCCCGGACGTGCCGGTCCCCGAGATGTGGACCAAGCGCAAGTTCGACGCGGCCCTGGTCAACCCGGCCAACCGGCGCAAGCTCGACGTCATCGTCGTCGGCACCGGGCTGGCGGGGGCGTCGGCGGGCGCGACCCTCGGCGAGGCGGGCTACAACGTCAAGTCCTTCTGCTACCAGGACAGCCCGCGGCGCGCGCACTCGATCGCCGCCCAGGGCGGCATCAACGCCGCCAAGAACTACAAGGACGACGGCGACTCGGTCTACCGGCTCTTCTACGACACAGAGAAGGGCGGCGACTACCGCTCGCGCGAGACCAACACCTACCGGCTGGCCGAGGTCTCCGCCGGCATCATCGACCAGTGCGTGGCCCAGGGCGTGCCCTTCGCCCGTGAGTACGGCGGCCTGCTCGACAACCGCTCCTTCGGCGGCGTGCAGGTGTCCCGGACCTTCTACGCGCGCGGCCAGACGGGCCAGCAGCTGCTCATCGGCGCCTACCAGGCCCTGGAGCGCCAGGTCGCGGCCGGCACCGTGCAGATGTTCTCCCGCCACGAGATGCTCGAGCTGGTCGTCGTCGACGGCAGGGCCCGCGGCATCATCGCCCGCGACCTGGTGAGCGGTGAGATCGAGACGCACCTGGCCGACGCGGTCGTGCTGGCCAGCGGCGGCTACGGCAACGTCTTCTTCCTGTCCACCAACGCGATGGGCTCCAACGTCACCGCCGCCTGGCGGGCGCACCGCAAGGGCGCCTACTTCGCCAACCCCTGCTACACGCAGATCCACCCGACCTGCATCCCGCAGTCCGGCGAGCACCAGTCCAAGCTGACCCTGATGAGCGAGTCGCTGCGCAACGACGGCCGCATCTGGGTGCCGAAGAAGGCCGAGGACTGCGACAAGGACCCGCGGCAGATCCCGCAGGAGGACCGCGACTACTACCTGGAGCGGATCTACCCGGCGTTCGGCAACCTGGTGCCCCGCGACATCGCCTCGCGCCAGGCCAAGAACATGTGCGACGAGGGCCGCGGCGTCGGCCCCGAGGTCGACGGCGTGCGCCGCGGGGTCTACCTCGACTTCGCCTCCGCCATCGAGCGGATGGGCGAGGACGCTGTGCGCGCCAAGTACGGCAACCTCTTCGAGATGTACGAGCAGATCACCGGCGAGAACCCCTACCAGGTGCCGATGCGGATCTACCCGGCCGTGCACTACACGATGGGCGGGCTCTGGGTCGACTACGACCTCGAGTCGACGATCCCGGGGCTGTTCGTCGCCGGCGAGGCCAACTTCTCCGACCACGGCGCCAACCGGCTGGGCGCCTCGGCGCTGATGCAGGGCCTGGCCGACGGCTACTTCGTGCTGCCCAACACGATCCGCGACTACCTGGCCAAGGGCCCCTTCGACAAGCTCGCCGAGGACCACCCGGACGTGCAGGACGCGCGCCGCGCCGTCGCCGAGCGGGTCGAGAAGTTCCTGTCGATCAACGGCACCCGCAGCGTCGACTCCTACCACAAGGAGCTCGGCAAGATCATGTGGGAGAAGTGCGGGATGGAGCGCACCGACGCCGGCCTGCGCGAGGCGATCGAGGAGATCCGGGCGCTGCGCCAGGACTTCTGGTCCAACCTGCGCGTCCTCGGCACCGCCGAGGGCCTCAACCAGTCCCTGGAGAAGGCAGGCCGCGTCGCCGACTTCCTCGAGTTGGGCGAGCTGATGTGCATCGACGCACTGCACCGGCGGGAGTCCTGCGGCGGCCACTTCCGCGCCGAGTCCCAGACCGAGGACGGCGAGGCGCTGCGGCACGACGACGAGTTCGCCTACGTCGCCGCGTGGGAGTGGGGCGGCGACGGCGGGACGCCGGTCCTGCACAAGGAAGACCTCACGTTCACGGCCATCGAGCTCAAGCAGAGGAGCTACAAGTGAAGCTCGCCCTCAGCATCTGGCGGCAGGACGGCCCCCGTGCCAAGGGGCGCATGGTCCGCTACGACATCGACGGCGTCTCCGAGGACAGCTCGTTCCTGGAGATGCTCGACATGCTCAACGAGCAGCTCATCAGCGAGGGGGAGGAGCCGGTGGCCTTCGACTCCGACTGCCGCGAGGGCATCTGCGGCATGTGCGGCGTCGTCGTCAACGGCTCGGCGCACGGCCCGGAGCGGACCACCACCTGCCAGCTGCACATGCGCTCCTTCAAGGACGGCGACGAGATCGTCATCGAGCCCTGGCGCGCCGACCCCTTCCCGGTCATCAAGGACCTGGTCGTCGACCGCAGCGCCTTCGACCGGATCATCCAGGCCGGCGGCTACATCTCGGTCAACACCGGCGCCGCGCCGGACGCCCACTCGGTCCCGGTGCCCAAGGAGAACGCCGACCGGGCCTTCATGGCCGCCGAGTGCATCGGCTGCGGCGCGTGCGTGGCGGCCTGCCCCAACGGCTCGGCCTCGCTGTTCATGGGCGCCAAGATCACCCACCTGGGCGAGCTGCCGCAGGGCCAGCCCGAGCGCGACTCGCGCGTGCTGGCGATGACCGAGCAGCACGACCACGAGGGCTTCGGCGGCTGCACCAACCTGGGCGAGTGCACCCGCGCCTGCCCCAAGGGCATCCCGCTCAACGTCATCTCGCAGATGAACGGCGACTTCCGCCGCGCCGGCTACGGCTACTGAGGGAGCTGCTGGGCCGCGCGGCGTCCTTCAGCCCGTGCGCAACCCACTCACGTGCGTGGCTCACGCACGGCATACCCGGCGAGAGCGTGCACGACCCACTCACGTGCGTGGGGCTGTTGCGCGGGCCGTCGTAGGCTCGACCGCATGACCGTCGGAGCGCTCGTCCTGGCCGCCACCCCGATCGGTGACGCGCGGGACGCCAGCCCCCGCCTGATCGACGAGCTGCGCGGCGCGGACGTCGTCGCGGCCGAGGACACCCGGCGCCTGCGACGGCTGGCCGAGCGCCTCGGCGTCCGGGTCGGCGGGGAGGTCGTCAGCTACCACGAGCACAACGAGGCCGCCCGCACCCCCGAGCTGCTCGCCCGGGTCGCCGCGGGTGACCGCGTGGTTCTCGTCACCGACGCCGGCATGCCGTCGGTCTCCGACCCCGGCTACCGCCTCGTCTCGGCGTGCGTCGAGGAGGGGCTGCCCGTCACCGGTGTGCCCGGCCCGTCGGCGGTGCTCATGGCCCTGGCGCTGTCCGCGCTGCCGGTCGACCGGTTCTGCTTCGAAGGCTTCCTGCCCCGCAGGCAGGGGGAGCGGGCCCGGGCACTGGCAGCGCTGGCCGCCGAGCCGCGCACGATGGTCTTCTTCGAGGCGCCGCACCGGATCGCCGCGACGCTGGACGCGATGGCCCAGGCTCTCGGTGCCGACCGTCCGGCCGCGGTCTGCCGAGAGCTGACCAAGACCTACGAGGAGGTCCGCCGCGGCGGGCTCGCCGAGCTGGCGGAGTGGGCGGCCGAGGGCGTCCGTGGAGAGGTCACGGTCGTGGTGGCGGGCGCGGACCCCCGGGCGGCCGGACCGCAGGAGGCGGCGGACGTCATACCCCAGGTGCTCGCGCGCGTGGCCGGGGGCGAGCGGCTCAAGGACGTGTGCCGGGACGTCTCGTCCGCGACCGGCCTGTCCGTCAAGGAGCTCTACGACGGGGCGCTCGCGGCACGCTGACCGGCCGCGGGGTCTTGACACCGCGGCGACCGGCGACAGACTTGGTCCGACGCCTCGACGTGGAGGCGCGCAGGGACATGGAGGTCGGCACGTGGTGATCAACTGGCGGGCGATCCTGTCCGGTCTGCTCGGCGGCGTGGTGGCCGCCTGGGTCGCGGGGTATGCCGTGACCACCGTCCTCGACGCCGCCTCCGGCAGCTACCCGACCGGCGACATGGTGCGCACGGCCGCGGTCGCGCTCGGCGGCGGGGTGCTCGGCACGCTGGTCGGGTGGCTCGTCAACGGCCGTCGCGGTGCCGGCCTGAGCGGGATCGCGGCGATCGTCTCGCTCGTCGGCGCCGCCTGGGCCACCGTGGCGTGGGTGCGCGCGGTGGCACCGACCGACGAGACCGGTCTCTACCTGGTCGGCGCGATCATCCTGCTCGGCGTGAGCCTGGTCGCGCTGGTGGCGGTCTGCGGGCTGACCGTCGCGCTGCTCCGGCCGGCCTCGGGACCGGACGTGGCGGCCACCGACGCGTAGCGGCTCACTCCTTGGGCGGGCGACCGCGGCGGGGGAGCGGCCCGGCGTCGCGGGGCAGCCGGCCCGCCCGACGCAGACCGTCCCGCAGCAGCAGCTCGACCTGGGCGTTGACGCTGCGCAGCTCGTCGGCCGCCCACCGTTGCAGGGCCTCGTGCACCGCCGGGTCCAGCCGCAGCAGGACGGACTTGCGCTCCGCCCCGGCACGGCGCCGGGGCGGGCGGTCCTGCACGTCCTCGCTCATCGATGGGCCGCCCTCAGGCGTAGAGCGACCCCGCGTTGACGATGGGGGTCGTCCCGCGCTCGGAGCAGAGGACCACGAGCAGGTTGGAGACCATCGCCGCGCGGCGCTCGTCGTCGAGCTCGACGAGGCCCTGGGCCTCCAGCTTGTGCAGGGCGTTCTCGACCATGCCGACGGCGCCGTCGACGATCTTCTCGCGGGCGGCGATGATCGCCGAGGCCTGCTGGCGCTGGAGCATCGCCTGGGCGATCTCGGGGGCGTAGGCCAGGGCGGAGATCCGCACCTCGATGACCTCCAGACCGGCCAGGGTGATGCGCTCGGCCACCTCGGTGGCCAGCTCGCCGGAGATGACGTCGGTGTCACCGCGGAGGCTGACCTCGCTGGCGTCGGCATCGTAAGGGTGGCTCATCGCGACGTGGCGCAGCGCCGACTCGGCCTGGACGGCGACGAAGTCCTCGTACTCCTCGACCGCGAAGGTGGCGCGGGCGGTGTCCGCGACCTGCCAGACGACGATCGCGGCGATGTTGATCGGGTTGCCGTCGGCATCGTTGACCTTCAGCTCGTGGGTCTCGAAGTTGTGCACCCGGACCGAGACGTTCTTGCGGGTGCTCAGCGGCACGGTCATCCGCAGGCCGGGCCGGCGCACCGTGCCGATGTAGCGGCCGAAGAACTGGACCACCTTGGTGTGGCCGGGCGCCACGATCGTGAGGGACGCCAGGAGCACGACCCCGAGCAGGCCCAGGACGCTGCCCAGGACGAGACCCACGGCACCGCCCTCGCCGGCGTCGGCGGCGATCGCGCCGACGACGAACTGCCAGGCGCCCACGCCGAGCAGCGCGAGCGCGACGACGAGGCCGGCGAAGCCGTCGACGGACCAGGCGCGCCGCTCGGTGACGTCGACGCGGGTGCCGTCGGGGCCGACGGGACGGCCGGCGGGCTCGCCGCCGGTCGACTCGTCAGCGGACTGGTGGACGGTGGGCTCGGTCGTGGCCATGCGTTCTCCCCTTCGGATCAATGTGTGATCAAAACGATATCACTTTTTGACCCGAGGGCGAGAACCGGGACCCAAGGGGAGGTGCCGGCAGGGGAGGGGTCAGCTGTAGCCGGCGTCCGCCATCAGGTCGTCGCGCCGGCGGCGTCGCTGCCAGCGCCGTCGCCACAGCGAGAAGCCGGCCCACAGCAGGAGGAGCAGGAGGAAGACGACGAGCACCGGCAGGAAGATCGCCACCAGGGACAGCGTCATCGAGACCCCGTCCTCGGCGGCGGAGACCACCGGTGTGCCCATGCCCGCGGTGCCGACGTTGACGACCGGGCGGGTGACCGCCTTGCCGGTGTGGACGATGCCGGCGGTGATGATGCCCAGGAGCACGCCCACCCACGGGTTGTCGGCCAGGAACGTCGAGCTCTGCTCGAGGTCCTCCGCCGCCGTCGTCGCGGCGAAGATCAGGCCGCCGGTCGCCGGGCGGACGAAGGTGCCCACCGCGTCGTTGATGTGGTCGACCACCGCCACCTTGTCCAGGACGACCTCGGACACCAGGAGCACGGCGGCGATCCCGATCGCCCACCAGGACTCGATCCAGGCGTACTGGTGCGGCAGGTTGAGCACGTCGGTGAAGCGGGCGATCAGCGCCACGAGGATGAACGGGATGTAGGCGTTCAGCCCGGCGGCGGCGGAGAGTCCCGCACCGGTGAGGGCAGCGAGCATGAGACGGCCTCGCCTTTCGTCCGGCCGCCTCCGGCGGAGGGCGGTCCGAGAACAGTCAACCACGCAGGCCGCCGGCCTGTTCCGCGCCGGCGCCGGGGAGGGGAGTCTCAACCTTTCGGCATACCCCGCCGTTGGAGAGGATGGGTCCGTCGCAAGGGGACGGACCACGAGAGGAGGCGGAGGTGAGATGAGAAGGGCGCAGGAGAACGCCTTCGCGGACTTCGTCCGGGACGCCTCGCCGAGCCTGCTCACCACCGCCTGGATGCTCAGCGGCGACCCCCACGTCGCCGAAGAGCTGGTGCAGGAGGCGCTGGCGCGCGTCTACGTCCGCTGGGAACGCGTGAGCCCCGACCGGCCCACCGCGTACGCCCGGCGGGTGCTGGTCAACCTGCACACCGACCGCTGGCGCCGGCGGCGCCGCGAGGTGCTGACCGACGACCCGCCCGAGACCGCACCCCTGCCCGGTCTCAGCGCGGGCGAGCGCGTCGACCTCGCCGTCGACCTCGTCGCAGCGCTCCAGGCGCTGCCGCGCCGCGAGCGTGAGTGCGTGGTGCTGCGCCACTACCTGGACCTGTCCGAGAAGGACGCCGCGGCCACCCTCGGCGTCTCCGTCGGCACGGTCAAGAGCTCGACCTCACGTGGGCTGGCCGCTCTGCGCGCCGCCCTGACCGAAGAGGAGAAGATCCATGCCTGAGCGTCGTGACCCCGTCATCGACCTGCTCGACCACGCCGACCACCTGGCGCCGGCGATGGTCCTCGACCCCGACTCCGTCGTCGAGGCCGGCCGGCGCAAGGTGCGCCGTCGCCGCGTCTCGGCCACGAGCGTGGGCGCGCTCGCGCTCGCCGGCGCGCTGTGGCTGGGCGGTCCGCTCAACCCGTTCGCCCCGACCGGTCCCGCGCCCGCGCCCGCGCCGGCGGCGGTCAGCTGGCAGGACGGCGTCGACGTCCAGCTCTTCGACAACTCGCCCAACGCCGTGCACGAGCCGGACCGCACCCACTGGGTCGGCGAGCTGCGCAGCGGCGAGGGGGACGAGCGGCCGGAGCTGGTCCTGACCCGTGACGGCGAGACGCTGGCGCCGGTCCCGGCGCAGGACGGTCCCGGCGACGTCATGCTCTTCCGGGCCGAGGGCGTCTCGGTCGCCGTGTGGCAGTCGCCCGAGGGCAGCCTGGGTGAGTGGGCGCAGTGGGCGCCCGGCAAGTACTTCGGCCAGGGCGCCGACATCACCGTGGACGACGCGACGCTGCGTTACTCCGTCGCCGAGTTCGTCCCGGGCGCCAGCGGCGAGCTGGTCGACCTCTACTGGTTCGACGACGGGGCCGCCCACGCCGCCAGCGGCGACCCCGTGGTCAGCACCGTGCTGACCTCGGGCGACAGCGGGGCGCTCTTCATGCTCGACGAGGCCAAGGGGGTCTGGGGCGTGCGCGACCTCGCCTCGCCCGCCGGCCTGGTCCACGTCGAGCCGCTCGTCGCGGGGTCCGGCATGAACGGGTGGACGGGCGAGCACCTCACGGCCACCACGGTCGGCGTGCTGCCCCCGGGCGCCTCCACCCCCAGCGTCGACACGTCGTCGGCGACCCTCGCCCAGGCGCCGCTCGGGCCGCAGACCGCCGTCCTGGCCGTCGACACGACGGGTGAGTTCTACGGCGCGGGCGGGGTCACCGCCGTGGAGGAGGACGGAGCCACCGTCAGCTACGCCCCGCCACCGGCCGTGCGCTTCACCCTCGACGGCGAGGAGCGGGTGCTGGAGAGCTACGCGCAGGACCAGGGCAGGACGCTCGCCGTCGGCAGCGTCCAGGCCCTGGTGACCGCGCAGCCCGACGGCCTCTCGGTGCGCCGTGGCGAGTCCGTCCACGTGATCCCCGCGGCAGACCTGGCCGACGGGCGTGCGCTCACCGGGACGGTCAGGGGCGGGCAGGTCGTCGTCGTGCCCGGCTGGGAGCCCGACGCGGAGCCGGAGGACCTGCGGGTCCTGGTCGGGTCCGACGGCGACGAGCGCTGGGTGGAGGCGAAGTCGGCCTACGTCGACGCGCTCTTCGACGGCCGGCCGCTCGCCGTGCTCGGCCTCGACCTCGGTGCCCTGGGCGAGGGTGAGAGCGTCGTCGGCGTCGGCGTGGCCGACGGTGACGATGTCGTCCGGCACGCGCTGCCCGGTGGCGTCGTCGAGGTCGACCTCGGCCTCTGACCCGGCGGGCACCCGGCCCCAACCTTTCCGCCCCCCTCCCCGTTACCGGTGCGAGAGCAGGGCAGGATCGGGCCGAGGAGGGCCGGATGCGCAGCAGCGAGGGCGACGACGCGTACGTCGAGTTCGTCGACGCGTCACGCTCGACGCTGCTGGCCTACGCCTGGCTGCTCAGCGGTGACGGGCACGTCGCCGAGGAGCTGGTCCAGGAGACCTTCGTGCGGCTCTACGTGCGCTGGCGCAAGGTGCGCGCCGGCCGGCCGCTGGCCTACGCCCGCCGGACGCTGAGCAACCTGCACACCGACCGGTGGCGCTCGCGGCGCCGCGAGGAGCCGCGCGCGGAGGTGCCGGAGACGGCATACACCTCCGACCCGGTGACCACCGACCTGGTGCGCGCGCTGCAGCAGCTGTCGCCGCGGGAGCGCGAGTGCGTGGTGCTGCGGCACTACCTGGACCTGTCCGAGAAGGAGACCGCCGCGACGCTGGGGATCAGCGTCGGCAGCGTCAAGAGCTACACGTCCAGGGGGCTGGCGGGGCTGCGTCCCCTGCTGGCCGTGACCGAGGAGGAACCTCATGCCTGAGCCGCAGATCACCCAGCTGCTCGACCGGGCCGTCCACCACGCCCCGCCCATGCACCTGACCGGCGAGGCGATGCTCGCCGCCGGGAAGGGGCGGGTGCGGCGCCGCCGGGCCGCCGGGGTCGGCGGGGCGCTGGCGGCCGCCGCCGTGGTGGCCGCGCTCTGGGGCGGCCTGGGCGGCGGGTCCGGGCTCCTCACCGGCACGACCGAGATCCGGCCGGCGACGACGCTGTGGGAGCCGGGGGAGACCGTGGAGGGGACGCTGTTCGACGGACTGCAGACGGTGGACCGGGAGCAGGTCGGGCACTCCTACGCCGCGGAGCTGTCGCGGACCTCCGGCGAGGGGCCGGTCACGCTGGTCCTCTCCGACGGCGGCGACGTGGTCGAGAAGGTCCCGTCCGCCTCGCCGGTGCCGGGTCTGGACGTCTTCGCCGGCGAACGGATGACCGTCGCGGTCTGGGCCGAGCCGGACGGTGTCCTCGCCTCGGTGCCGCTGGTCGGGCCGCGCGACCCCGGCGGGCCCGCGGACGTGCAGCACGCCGAGGTCGGCGGGGAGCAGCTCGCGTATGCCGTCTGGTCGGCGGACGTGGTGCCGCTCCCGGAGCAGCTGGTCGACGTCTATCTCATGGGCCGGGACCGGACCGTGGCGCTCTCCGGCACGCCGGTCCGGTGGGCAGGGAGCAGGACGGCAGGGCACCGTCTGCACGCCTTCGCCGACGAGCGGCGGGGCGTGGTGGGCTACAGGGTCGACGACGAGGAACCCGTGCTCGCCCAGCTCGGCGACCGGCCGGCCCAGGTCTTCTCCTCCGGCGGCGTCGCCTCCGACGGCACCGAGACGAGGGTGCTGCTGCTGCCCGAGGGGTCCGAGATGCAGGGGACCCCGGACGAGGACGATCGCGGGGTCGGCTGGATCGGGACGAAGCTGCTGGACCGTCCCGTGGTGATGGTGGTCCGCGAGGACGCGGGGGAGAGGCCGCCGTCGGACGTGGAGTTCACGCTCGGTGGGGAGGCCTACTCCTTCAGCGGTTACGTCCAGGACCTGACCGTGCTGGACGTGGACGGTGCGGCCCTCGTGGCGCAACCCGGTGCGAGGCCCGGCGAGGTCGCGCTGTGGCGGCGGGACGCGGACGAGCCGGAGGTGACCTTCGGGGAGGAGACCGGGGTCGGTGGTGCGCTCGCGACGCAGCCGGTCGGCGGCAGCCTCGTCGCGCTCGCCGACGGTTGGGACGCCGGTGCGAGCGTCCTGGCCGAGGCCCGGGTGGAGGTCACGGAGGACGGGGCCACGCGCTGGGTCGCGCCGACGGACGTCGCGCAGGTGGCGCTCGACGACGGCCGGCTGGTCACGCTCCTGGCGGTCGACGCCGAGGAGGGGCTCGAGGTGGCCGGCGTCGGCCTCGAGCGGGATGGAGACGTCGAGCGCTGGGACCCGCCGGTGCTCACGGCCGGCGGCGTCGAGCTGCGAGCCGTCGACGGGGTCGAGGTGCCCTACGTCGACGGCCGGGCGCTGCCGCGGATCGACCAGGGCGCAGGCTCTGCCTTCCGGCACTACGCGGGTGCCGACGGGCAGGCCAGCTACCTGGTCCTGGCCGGGTCCGCCGGGCCGCACCCGGTGCCCGTGGTCGCGGTCGAGGGCGCCGGGGCGGCTGCCGCGCCGCAGATCGTCCGCGGCGTCGCGGAGCAGGTCGTCGACGGCATACCGGTCTCGATGCTCACGCTGAGCGGGGGGCGGGCCGCCGACGGGAGCTCGCAGGTGCTCGCGGTCGCCGTCCAGAACGCCGGCCCCGAGGGCTCGGCCAACACCTGGCAGCTCGCCGGGGAGGCCGAGGCGGCGCACGTGGTCCTCGACCCCGGCCTCGTGGTCAGCCTGGGTCAGGAGCAGGGCGTGTGGATCCTCTACCCGCAGGGGTCGGTCGACCGCACCGAGATCCAGGCCGGGACCATCGGCGGCACGGTGCTCGAGGTCGTGGCCGCGGACGGCGTGAGTACGCTCGTCGCGGTCCTGGAGCAGGGAGCCGGGCCCCGGCTCGTCGGCGACGTCGAGGGCGCGCTCGACCCGATGGCGACGGTGCCGGTGCCCGGCCGCGCGGTCGAGATCTCCACCTGGACGGTCCAGCTGCCCGAGGGTGTGACCCTGGCGGACCGCGGCGCCGGCCTGGACACCGACGGGGACGGGCAGGCGGACATCCTGCTCCAGCCGCGGGACTGACCTCCTGCCGCGGGCGGTCCGGGGGACCTGTGCACCGCCGCGGCACATGGGCGCTGGATATAGCCGTCGCACAAGTCCTGACCCGGTGCACAGGTCAGGGGGGAGGCGGGGCTGGGGTGGACGCTCAGCGCGTCGCGACCAGCACCCGCAGCAGGTGCTCCAGCGTGGCGGCCGGGTCCTGCGTCGTCCCGCCGTGCACCGCCCCGGGCTGGATGATCGTGCTCCGCGGAGCACTCAGCCAGCCGAACCTCGGCCCCAGCCGCTCCAGCGGAGGGGTGCCGGGGGCGCGCTCGCCGGCGGCGACACGGCAGACCGTCTCCAGCGCGGAGCGCACCGCACCCAGGTCCAGGTCCGGCGCCAGCGCGAGCACCCGGGCCTCGTCCAGCTCGAAGGCCGCCTGCAGGAAGTCCGCCTCCTGGCTGTGGAGCACGACCCCGACGTTGACGAACTCCTCGCGCTCCACGCGGGGGACGAGGCGCAGGACGACGTACTGGTAGTCGACGGTGGTCACGACACACCTCCCGGCAGCCACACCTGCGGGGTCTCCACCCTGGCCAGCAGGTGCTCGAGGTATGCCGTGCGCACCGCGGCCGCGTCCGGCAGCTGGTCGGTGGTCTCGAGCCAGGCGTCGGGCACCTGGTCGAGCACCTCGCCGAGCAGCTCGGCGGTGACGAGCGGGGCGAGGGCCTCGTGCGCGCCGGGCAGGTCGGTGGCGACGGCGCCGAGGACGTGGTCGTCGGCGCCGACCCGGAAGGGCTGCTGGGCGAAGCGCTGCGCGTCGGGGGCCCGGCTCGGCCAGGAGTGGTGGAACCACAGGGCCGCGCCGTGGTCGATGAGCCAGGTCCGGCGGTGCCAGGTGAGCAGGTTGGGGTTGGACCAGGTGCGGTCGACGTTGGCGGTGAAGGCGTCGAGCCAGAGGATCCTCGAGGCGAGCTCGGCGTCGGGAGGGTGGGAGCCGTCATAGCCGAGCGCCCCCGGCAGCAGGTCGACGCCGAGGTTGGTCCCGGGGGAGGCGTTGAGCAGGTCCTGCACCTCGGCGTCCGCCTCGTAGCGCGCCATCGCCGGGGGCAGGTCGATCGTCACCAGGCGCGGCACCGGGAGCCCGAGTCGGCGCGCCAGCTCGCCGACGACGACCTCGGCGACCAGCACCTTGACCCCCTGGCCGGCGCCGCGGAACTTCACGACATAGGTCCCCAGGTCCGCGCCCTCGACGACGCCCGGCATCGATCCGCCCTCGCGCAGGGGCGTCACGTAGCGGACGGCGGTGACGTGGTCGAGCACGAGCGACAGGCTAACCGCTACAACCTTCCGGGGCGCCGCTGCGTTGAGGATGGTCAGGCAGGGCACAGTGGTGCCCACGAGAGGTGGAGGTGGGCGTGCGCAGGCAGCAGGAGGAGGCGTTCGTCGAGTTCGCGACCGCCGCCAAGCCGTGGCTGCTGACGACGGCCTGGATGCTCACCGGAGACGGTCACGCCACCGAGGATCTGGTCCAGGAGACGCTCGTGCGCGTCTACGTGCACTGGGGCCGGGCCGGGCGCGGGCAGCCGGCAGCCTACGCCCGGCGCGTGCTGGCCAACCTGCACACCGACCGCTGGCGGCGCACGCGCCGCGAGGTGCTGGTCGACGACCACGCCGAGCGCGCCGGCGCGACCGCGCCCGACCCGGTGCTCGTCGACCTCGTCCGGGCGCTGCAGGCGCTCGGCCCGCGCGAGCGGGAGACCGTCGTGCTGCGTCACTACCTCGACCTGTCCGAGAAGCAGACCGCCGAGGCGCTGGGCGTGAGCGTCGGGACGGTCAAGGGTTATGCCTCGCGAGGCCTCGTGTCCCTGCGGGCAGCGCTGAAGGAGGAGAACCATGTCTGACCGCGACCTCACCGCGCTGCTCGACCGGCTGGCGGCCGGCACCCCCGCCCTGGACGTGTCGGTGCCTGACGTCGTGGGCGCCGGCCGGCGCCGGGTCCGGCGACGCCGCGCCCTCTCCACAGGTGCGACGCTCGCCTCGCTCGTCCTGCTCGTCGCCGTCTGGATCGGGCTGGGCCAGGGCGGCGGGTTCGTCGGGACGCAGCAGCTGGTGCCGGCCGGGAGCTGGGAGGTGCAGGAGCCGTCCCCGGTGGAGCTGCCCGAGGGCCTGGCCAAGATCGGCGACGTGCGGCCGCTGACCCTGAGCCGAGGGCCCGGCGGATCGGTGGCGACCTTCGAGGTGGGCGGTGTCGAGGAGACCGCGCAGGGACGGTCGCTCGGCAGCGGCGTCGAGGTCTACGCCGGCGTCCGGGGCACGCTCGTGGTGTGGGAGGCGGGGTGCGCGGCGACGTGCGGCCGCAGCCGGATCAGGGGCACGGCACGGCCGAGGTGTCGTGGCCGGCGAGCGGCTCTCCCTCTGGGCCACCGATCACCCGGGCTACGACCCCGAGGACGTCCTGTTCTTCGACGGGCGCTCGGTCCGCAGCGCAGCCGGCTCGCCGGTGGACACGCGGGTGCTGCGCGACGGCCGGGTCGAGGTGACGGCCTTCGGCATACCCGCCCTGGACCTGGCCGGGTACCTCGAGGGGCAGGGCCTCTACGCCGTCGACACCCTCACCGTCTCCGGCGTCGATCGGCCGTGGTGGCGGGGCGGCGGCTTCGACGTCGTCACCCTCGCGCGCCTGCCGCACGAGGCGGTCTTCGCCCGGGAGGTCCTCGTCGACGGCAGCGAGGTGGTCCGGGCCTCCGAGACGCGCCTCACCGCCCTCGTCGGGGACTGGTCGATGGTGCTCTTCGTCTCCGACTGGGCCGGTGGTGGCCCGGAGAGCCAGGACCTCGGCTACGACGTCGAGTGGTCCACGGACGGGCTGACCTGGCACGACCGCGCCCAGACTCCGACCCCGCACCCAGCGGCGGAGGGCACGGTCGGCCCCGGCGGCGAGGTGACGCTGCTGGGCGACACCTACCGGGTCGCCGTCGACGACCACGGCTGGCCGGAGCTGCTGGAGGCGGACGGGACGGTCTTCCTGCGTGTCTCCGACGCCGAGGGCGCGCCTTCTGGCGACAGCGGCGGCACCGTCATGTGGCGGGAGCACTGGTGGCCCTGGTCGGACCGCAACGAGGTCCACTTCCGGCTGGACGGCCGTCCCGAGCCCGGTCCGGACGTCGACATCCAGGACGCCGTGACGATCTCCGGACCGGCGGGCGAGGTCGGCCTCGCCGCGGTCCCGGCGGGCTCTTGACGCGCACGCCGACCGGGTGACGGGAATCCCGTTGCGTCGGGAGACCGTCCGCACCGACGATGGCTTGGTGAGCGCCACCCCATACCCCCTGCGGACGGACCGGCTCGTGCTGCGCATGCTGCGCGAGGAGGACGTCGACGGCCTCACGGCATACCGCAACGACCCGCAGGTCGCCCGCCTGCAGGACTGGGAGCTGCCCTGGCCGCGGGAGCGGGCCGAGCGGCTCGTCGCCGAGCACGCCGGCCGCACCGACGTCCTCCCCGGCAAGGGCACCCAGCTGGCCGTCGACCTCGACGGCGAGCTGGTCGGCGACCTCTACGTCGGCCTCGACGAGCACTGCGGCGTCGCCGAGATCGGCTTCTCCCTGGCCGCCGCCCACCAGGGCAGGGGGTATGCCGTGGAGGCGGCCTCGGCGGTCGTCGACGACCTGGTCGACCGGCTGGGCGTGCACCGTGTCGTCGCCGAGCTCTCCCCGGACAACGTGGCCTCGGCGCGGCTGCTAGAGCGGCTCGGGATGACCTTCGAGCACCTGGCCGAGAAGTCCTTCTGGTGGCGCGGGGCGTGGGACGACAACCTCTGGTACGCGATGAGCGCCGACGAGCGGCGCGCCTGGCGGGAAAGGCCGCGCACCGCGCCGGAAGAGGTGCGGCTGGTCGGGCTCACGCACGAGAACGCCTGGACCTACCGCCGGCTGCGCACCCACCGCACCCAGGAGCGGTTCGTCGCCACCATGGACCAGTCCTTCACGGACGCGCTCTTCCCCGAGCCCGAGGGTGGCCACCCGGTGCTGCCGGTGCTGCGCGGCATCGAGGCCGACGGCGAGCCGGCCGGCTTCCTCATGTGGGCCGACGCGGTCAACGAGGGCACGCCCGACCCCTACCTGTGCGTGCGGCCGGGCACTCCGCGGTGGAGACCAGCTGGGTGCAGGGTCGCGGCGGGCCCGAGCCGTTCTACCTCGCAGCGGGCTTCGTCCCCACCGGGGACATGGAGGACGGTGAGGTCGTGGCCAGGCTGAGCCTGTGAGCCGCGCCGGGTCGCCCACCTAGGATGGGGCACCATGAGCCACGTCCTGTCTGCCGTCGCCTGGCCCTACGCCAACGGGCCGCGCCACATCGGCCACGTCGCCGGGTTCGGCGTCCCCTCCGACGTCTTCAGCCGCTACATGCGGATGGCGGGGCACGACGTGCTCATGGTCTCCGGCTCCGACGAGCACGGCACGCCGATCCTGGTGCAGGCGGACAAGGCGGGCATGAGCGCCCAGGAGTTCATCGACCTCAACCACGCGGCGATCACGCAGGACCTCGTGCGGCTGGGCCTGTCCTACGACCTCTACACCCGGACCACCACCGCCAACCAGTACTCCGTGGTCCAGCAGATGTTCCTGGCCTGCTACCGCAACGGCTACATCGTCGAGCAGACCCAGCAGGTGGCGATCAGCCCCTCCACCGGCCGCACCCTGCCCGACCGCTACATCGAGGGCACCTGCCCGATCTGCGGCTACGCCGAGGCCCGCGGCGACCAGTGCGACAACTGCGGCAACCAGCTCGACCCGGTCGACCTGATCGAGCCGCACTCCAAGATCAACGGCGAGACGCCGGAGTTCCGCGACACCCAGCACTTCTTCATCGACCTGCCCGCGCTGGCCGAGGCGCTGGGGGAGTGGCTGGACGGGCGCGAGGCCACCGGCCTGTGGCGCCCCAACGTCATCAAGTTCTCCCAGAACATCCTCAAGGACGTCCGGCCGCGCGCGATCACCCGCGACATCGACTGGGGCATCCCGGTCCCGCTCGACGGCTGGCGCGACAACGAGGCCAAGCGGATCTACGTCTGGTTCGACGCGGTCATCGGCTACCTGGCCGCCTCGATCGAGTGGGCCCGGCGCCGCGGCGAGCCGGACCGCTGGCGCGACTGGTGGAACGACGACGACGCCCGGTCCTACTACTTCATGGGCAAGGACAACATCACCTTCCACTCCCAGATCTGGCCGGCCGAGCTGCTCGCCCACAACGGCGAGGGCAGCCGCGGCGGGCAGGTCGGCCCGTTCGGCGAGCTCAACCTGCCCACCGAGGTCGTCTCCAGCGAGTTCCTCACCATGGAGGGCAAGCAGTTCTCCACCTCCCGCAGCGTGGTGATCTACGTGCGCGACGTGCTGGACCGCTACCAGCCCGACGCGCTGCGCTACTTCCTCTCCGCCGCCGCCCCCGAGACGCACGACTCCGACTTCTCCTGGCCGGAGTTCCTCAAGCGCACCAACACCGAGCTGGTGGCGGGCTGGGGCAACCTGGTCAACCGCACCGCCTCGATGATCGCCAAGAACTTCGGGCAGATCCCGGCCGCGGGCGAGCTCGAGGACGTCGACCGGGCGCTGCTGGACCAGGTCCGCGCGGGCTTCGACACGGTGGGCCGGCTCATCGCCACCCACAAGCAGAAGGCCGGGCTGGCCGAGGCCATGCGGCTGGTCGGGGAGGCCAACGCCTACGTCTCCACGACCGAGCCGTTCAAGCTCAAGGGCGAGGACCAGCGCGAGCGCCTGGGCACGGTCCTGCACGTGCTCGCCCAGGCCGTCCTGGACCTCAACACGATCCTGTCGCCCTACCTGCCGCACAGCTCCACGGCCGTGCACCAGGCGCTCGGCGGGGAGGGTGTCTTCCAGCCGATGCCGCAGGTCCGCACCGTCAGCGACCTGGACGACCCCTCGCGTCCCGACTACCCGGTCATCACCGGCGACTACTCCTCGGCGCCGCGCTGGGAGCACCGCCCGGTCACCGTCGGTGCGCCGGTGGCCAGGCCGACGCCGATCTTCACCAAGCTCGACGCCTCGGTCGTCGACGAGGAGCGGGCGCGCCTCGGGCTGGTCGACGAGGCAGGGGTATGACGTCGCGCCCCCCGGCGCCCGACCCGCTGCCCATCCCGGTCGCGGACAACCACTGCCACCTGGACGTCCGGCGGGACGACGCGCCGGTGGTCCCGCTCGAGCAGGTCGTCGCCGAGGCGGCGGCCGTGGGCGTCGACCGGATCGTGCAGATCGGGTGCGACATCCGCTCGGCGCGCTGGACCGTCTCGGTCCTCGACGACCACCCGGCCCTCCTCGGCGGCGTGGCCATCCACCCCAACGAGGCACCGGCGCACGAGGCCGCCGGCGAGCTCGACGAGGTCATCGACGAGATCGCCGTCCTCGCGCGGCACCCGCGGGTGCGCGTCGTCGGGGAGACCGGGCTCGACTACTTCCGCACCGGTCCGGAGGGCGTCGCGGCCCAGCACCACTCCTTCCGCCGGCACATCGCGCTGGCCAAGGAGCTGGGGCTGGCCCTGCAGATCCACGACCGCGACGCGCACGAGGACATCCTGGCGATCCTCGCCGAGGAGGGCGCCCCGGAGAGGACCGTGCTGCACTGCTTCTCCGGCGACATGGAGATGGCCCGGGAGTGCGTGCGCCGCGGCTACTACCTGTCCTTCGCCGGCACCGTGACGTTCAAGAACGCCAAGGGCCTGCGCGACGCGCTGTCGGTCACGCCGCTCGAGCACCTGCTCGTCGAGACCGACGCTCCCTACCTCACGCCGGCGCCGCACCGCGGCCGCGCCAACGCGCCCTACCTCGTCCCGCTGACCGTGCGCGCGATGGCCGCGACCCTCAACACCAGCGTGCCGCAGCTGTGCGAGGCGCTGTCGGCGAACAGCGAGCGGGTCTACGGTCCCTGGGCCTGACCGGGCCCTGGTCCTGACCGGGCCCTACGGCGTCCTGTGGAGGGAAGCCGTTCCTCGCGCGGGTTCCTCGACGCGCGGAGAACCGGATCCCTCTACAGGTCGGCAGATCCGCCGGTGATCTGCGCCATGGCCCGCTCGACCGCATCCCGCCCGGTGGGCCGCACCACCCGGTCTACCTCGACGCCGTCGCGCAGGAAGATCATCGTCGGCCACAGCTTGACCCGGTACGAGCGCCCCAGCGGCCGGCCCTTGCCGTCCTCGACCGCGTGCACAGGCACCTGCGGGTGCGCGGCCAGCACCGGCTCGACGTAGCGGTCGGCCGCCCGGCAGTAGCCGCACCAGTTCGTGCCGAACATCACCACGGCGGGCCCCCACGTCGCGTCGAGGGTCGCGCGGTCGGGCTGCTCCGGGCTGTAGGTGGTCATGGACCCAGCATCCCCGGCGCCGGTGCACCGGGGCGTCCGCGAGCCGCGGATGTCGGATAATGCACCGGTGACCGAGCCCGGGGAGAGCGCAGCCGAGAACCTTCTCGGGCCTGCCGAGATCCGTGACCTGGCCGCCCGGCTCGGCATCCGCCCCACCAAGGCGTGGGGCCAGAACTTCGTCATCGACAAGGGCACCGTCCGCCGCATCGTCCGCGCCGCCGGGCTGGGGGCCGACGACGTGGTGCTCGAGGTCGGCCCCGGCCTGGGCTCGCTGACCCTGGCGATGCTGCCGCACGTCCGGCACGTGACCGCCCTCGAGATCGACCCCGTCCTGGCCGAGCAGCTGCCCCGGACGGTGACCGACCTCGCGCCCGGCCTCGCCGACCGGCTGGCGGTGCTGCATACCGACGCCCTGCGCGTCACCGGGCTGCCCGACCCGCAGCCCACCGCGCTCGTGGCCAACCTGCCCTACAACGTCGCCGTGCCCGTCGTCCTGCACCTGCTGGCCACCGTGCCGACGATCGAGAAGGTCCTCGTCATGGTCCAGCTCGAGGTCGCCGAACGGCTCGCCGCGACGCCGGGCAGCAAGGTCTACGGGGTGCCGAGCGTCAAGGCCGCGTGGTACGCCCACGTCACGTCGGCCGGGCGCATCGGCCGCACCGTCTTCTGGCCCGCGCCCAACGTCGACTCCGGCCTGGTCCGCATGGTGCGTCGCGACCCGCCGGCGACCCGGGCGACGCGCGAGGAGGTCTTCGCGGTGGTGGACGCGGCCTTTGCGCAGCGCCGCAAGACGCTGCGTGCGGCGCTGTCGGGGTGGGCCGGCAGCGGGGCGGCCGCCGAGGAGGCGCTGCGCGCGGCGGGCGTGGACCCCCGGGCCCGCGGCGAGGTGCTCACCGTGGAGGACTTCGCCCGGATCGCCGAGCACCGGCCGGGGACCGACCGGGTCGTGCGCTGAGGTGTACCGGCAGCTCGCCTGGCCGGTCCTCGTCCCCTCCGTCCTCGTCGGCGTCGCGACCGGCGCGACGCTGCCGGTGTCGGTGCTGGCCGCGATCGAGCTGGGTGCCTCCGCGGCCGTGGCGAGCCTCATCATGGCCGTCGTCGGCGGCGCCGCGCTCGCCACCACCGTGCCCGCCGGCCGGTTCATCGACCGGGTCGGCGACCGGGCCGCGATGCTCCTCTCCGTCGCGGCCGGAGCGGTGTGCACGGCCGCCGTCGTCGGCGCCCTGGTGTGGGGCGGCGCCGGGGCGCTGACGCTCTTCGTCGTCGCCATGGTCGTGCACGCCCCGGTCCGGACGGTATGGGGTCTCTCGCGCCAGGCGCTCGTCGCCGACCAGGTGCCGGCCCTCCAGCGCGGCAGGGCGATGACCGCGCTCGGCGGGACGATGCGCGCCGGCAACCTCGTCGGCCCGCTGCTCGGCGCCGCGCTCATGCTGCGGCTGCCGATCTGGTCGGTCTACGTGCTGAGCATCGTCTGCGCGCTGCTGGCGCTCGCCGTCCTCTACAGCCCGGCGGGATCGGCCCTGGACGTGGCCGCCGGGGCGCGTCGCAGCGGGCAGGCGGAGGACCTCGGACCGGACGGGCGCCCGGGCCCGGCGGTCGGCATCCGTGCGGGGCGACCCGCGGGCGCGCAGGTGCGCTGGCGGGCCGTCCTTCTCGCGGGGACCGCGGTCGGCGCGCTCGCGGTGGCGCGGGCCGCGCAGCCGGTGGCCGTGCAGCTGTGGGGCGTGCACCTGGGCCTGACCGCCTCCACGATCTCCACGCTCGTCGCCCTGGGCGCCGCGGTCGAGCTCGTCCTCATGCTGCCCGGGGGCCACCTGAAGGACCGCGTCGGCCGCTCGCCGGTGCTCATGGTCTGCCTGGCCGTCTACGGGGCCGGCTTCCTCCTCATGCCGGCCCTGCCCACCCCGCCCGGCATGGTGGTGGCCGTCCTGGTCATGGCGGTGGGCAACGGCCTGGGCGCCGGGATCAACATGACGATCGGCGCCGACCTGAGCCCGGCGGAGGGCCGGGCGCGCTTCCTCGGGGTGTGGGCGCTGTTCAGCGGCATGGGCGTCCTGCTCGGTCCGGCGACCGTCTCCGCACTCGTCGCGCTGGGCGGTGTGGGCGCCGCGCTCGCGGGCGTCGGCGGGGTCGCGGTGGGTGGCGCGGCATGGACGGCGGCGGTCGCGCGCACGGTCGACCTGCCCCGGGGAATCGGCCGCGACGCACCGGGCACGCCCCCCGCCACGGAGCCCCCGTCGACCCCATAGGGTGAGGCGCATGAGCCCTGGGACGAGCACCGACTCCGTCGCCGTGCGCGTGCCCGGCAAGGTCAACCTCGAGCTCCTCGTCGGCCCGCTGCGGGAGGACGGCTACCACGAGGTGTCGACGGTCTACCAGGCCGTCAGCGTCTACGACCGCGTCACCGTGCGCCCCGCGGAGAGGTGGTCGGTCACCGTCACCGGGCCCTATGCCGACCGCGTGCCGGCCGACGACTCCAACCTGGCGCTCGTCGCCGCCAGGACGCTCGGGCGGCGCCGCCCGCGCCAGGGCCGCCCGTCGCCGGTGCACGTGGAGATCGACAAGGCGATCCCGGTCGCCGGGGGGATGGCCGGCGGCTCGGCCAACGCCGCCGCCGCCCTGGTCGCCTGCCGCGAGCTGTGGCAGCTGGACCACGTCGACAACGAGCTGCTCGACCAGATCGCCGCCGGCCTCGGCTCCGACGTCACCTTCCTCCTGCACGGCGGCACCGCCATCGGCTCCGGCCGCGGCGAGCAGGTCACGCCGGTGCTCGGCCGCGGCGAGCTGCACTGGGTGCTGTGGGTCGGCGAGGGTCTGGGGCTGTCCACGGCGGCCGTCTACGCCGAGTGCGACCGCCTCCGCGAGGAGGCCGGCGAGCGGCCCTCCGACCCAGAGCCGTCGGGCGAGCTGCTCACCGCGCTCCGCCGGATGGACGCCGCCGACGTCGCGGCCGCGCTGCGCAACGATCTCCAGGCGGCCGCGATCTCGCTGGAGCCGGTGCTCGCCGAGGTGATCGAGGCGGGCACCGAGCTGGGGGCCCTCGGCGCCATGGTCTCCGGCTCGGGGCCGACCGTCGCCTTCCTGGCGGGCTCCCAGACGGAGGCCATCGACCTGTCGGTCGGCCTGGCCGCCAACGGTCCCGTGGGCGACATCGTGCGGGCGATCGGCCCCGTCCCCGGGGCCCAGGTCGTCCAGCACCTGCGCACCCCGCCCCCGGCGCCGCCGACCCGGCCGCTGGGGCCGGTCACCGGCTGATGGCGGCACCGCCCGCCAACCTGGTCGCCCTCGACCGCGCCCGGCTGGTCGCCGGCACCCAGGTCCTCCTCGACGACGTGTCCGTCGGCGTCTCCGACGGCGACCGGATCGGCGTCGTGGGCCGCAACGGTGGCGGCAAGTCGTCCCTGCTCGGGGCGATGGTCGGAACCCGGCCCCTGGACGACGGGCGCGTCGTGCGGGCGGGCGGCGTCAGCGCCGGGATGCTCGCCCAGGTCGACGTGCTGGACCCCGCCGCCTCGGTCCGCGCGGTCGTGCTCGGCGACCTGGCCGAGCACGAGTGGGCCGGGGACCCGCGCGTGCGCGAGGTGCTCGACGGGCTGCTCGGCGGCACCGACGCGCAGGCGCTGGGCGGCTGGGACGCGGTCGTCGGGCCGATGTCGGGCGGCGAGCGGCGGCGCCTGGCCCTGGCCGCCCTGCTCGTCGAGGACCCCGACCTGCTCGTGCTCGACGAGCCCACCAACCACCTGGACGTGGAGGGGGTCGCCTGGCTCGCGGCATACCTGGCGGGCCGCCGGCCGCGGACCGGCAGCGCGCTGCTCGTGGTGACCCACGACCGGTGGTTCCTCGACGCGGTCAGCACCCGCACCTGGGAGGTGGCCGACGGGCGG
>QEUR01000274.1 GCA_003577095.1 Acidobacteriota bacterium | reverse complement strand
GGACGCACCATGGTGCCCAACGTCTTTACCATCGAGCTGGCCGACTCGGACTACGAGCGGCTCTCCTCCTACGCCGCCGCGCTCACCGACGAGCTGGTCGCCGCCGCCGAGGACCACGCCGACGCGCAGCGCTACGTCGCGCCCGGCCCCTTCGAGGTCCGGCTCAGCGCGGGCGAGGACCTCGAGACCGGGATCTTCCGGGTGCGCCCGGCCGCCAAGGACGGACGGCGCGCCCGGTCCGGCGGCGCCGCGAGGGAGCATGCCGACGCGCGCCCGCGCGAGGACCGCCCGCGCGACGACCTCGCGGCATACCGTCCCGAGCCCCGGCGCCCCGCCGACCGCCTGGTGGAGCGGCCGCCGGCCGACCGACGCCAGCCACCCACCCGCGAGGTGCCCTCGGGCCGCCCCCCGCGCGCCCGCGCGGTGCGCCCCGCCCTGGAGATCGAGGGCCGTCGGGTGCCGCTCACCGCCGCGGTGACCACCCTGGGCCGCGACGAGTCGGCCGACCTCGTGCTCGACGACCCCGGCATCTCCCGACGGCACGCCGAGGTGCGGATCAGCAACGACGGCCCGCACATGCAGGCCCTGCTGCGCGACCTGGGCTCGACCAACGGCACCTACCTCAACGGCGACCGGATCGGCGACGAGGAGCTGCGGGACGGCGACCGCATCACGATGGGCCGGACGAGACTGACCTTCCGCCTGGAGGGCTGATGGGCGAGCTCACCCTCAACCTGGTGCGGCTCGGCGTCATCGTGCTGCTCTGGGCCTTCGTCTTCTCCGTGGTGGGCGTGCTGCGCGGCGACCTCTACGGCACGCGGGTGCTCTCCCGCAGCCCCGGCGCCGCGGCCCGCCCGCGCGAGGTGCGTCCCGAGCGCCGACGACGTCGCGAGGTGCCCACCCACCTGGTCGTCACCGAGGGACGCCTGCGCGGCACCTCGGTGCCGCTGCACGAGGGGGGCCTGCTCATCGGTCGCAACCCCGAGTGCTCGCTGGTCCTCACCGACGACTACGCCTCCGGACGGCACCTGCGCATCTACCCCGGCGCCGACGCGTGGTACGCCGACGACCTCGGGTCCACCAACGGCACGATCGTCAACGGCCAGAAGATCACCGAAGGAGCACGCCTGGACCCCGGCGCGCAGATCCGCATCGGCCAGACCGTCCTCGAGCTGCGCCGCTAGTCGATGGTCGCCCTCCGCTACGCCGCGCGCTCCGACGTCGGGCTCGGCAGCAAGTCCCGCAACGAGGACTCGGCCTACGCCGGGCCCGAGCTGCTCGTGCTCTGCGACGGCATGGGCGGGCACGCGGCCGGCGACGTCGCCTCCTCGCTCGTGGTCGGCGAGCTGGTCCACCTGGACGGGGAGTCGCACGGCGCGGACGACGCCCTCAGCCAGCTGGAGCGGGCCATCGAGGAGGCGAACTCCCGCCTGGCCGACGTCATGGACGTCTACCCCGACTCGGACGGGATGGGCACCACCTGCATCGCGATGATGCGCGCCGGCACCAAGCTGGCGGTGGCCAACATCGGCGACTCCCGCGCCTACCTGCTGCGCGACGGGCGGCTGACCCGGATCACCAAGGACCACTCCTTCGTCCAGTCCCTCCTCGACGAGGGCCGGATCACCGAGGACGAGGCCCTGCACCACCCGCAGCGGTCCCTCGTCACCCGGGTCCTCACCGGGCGCACCGAGGACACCCCCGACCTGTCCCTGCGCGAGCTGCGCAGGGGCGACCGGATCCTCATCTGCAGCGACGGCCTCACCGACTACGTCGCCGAGGAGACCGTCGGCGAGCTGCTCGGCCGGACCGACCGGTCCCCGGAGCAGGTCGCCGACGACCTCGTCGACGTCGCCCTGCGCGCCTCGACCCGCGACAACGTCACCGTCGTGGTGGCCGACGCCGTCGAGCCGGGCAGGGGCAGCACCGGGCCCCAAGTGGTCGGCGCCGCCGGCGAGCGGCGCGGCACCCAGCCGTTCCGCGCCCTCACTCCCGCCGAGAAGGCCGCCCAGCTCTCGCGCGAGGCCGCCGGCCTGACGCTGGAGGAGCCCGTGCTCGCCGAGGAGGGCCCGGGCAGCCCCGTCCTGCGCTGGCTGCGCCGGGCGGTGCTGACCGCCGCGGCCGCGGCCCTCGTCGTCGCCGCTGGCTGGGGCGCGTGGACGTGGAGCCAGCAGCAGTACTTCGTCGGGGAGGACGACGGCGTGGTCACGATCTTCCGCGGGGTGGCCCAGGACCTCGGGCCGATCTCGCTGAGCAGCCCCGAGGAACGCACCGACGTCCGGCTCGAGGCACTGCCCACCTACTACCAGGACCGGGTCCGCGGCACGCTGTCGGCCGACGACCGGGCCGGCGCCGACACGATCGTCGAGGAGCTGCGCCGCCTGGCCGAGGACGGGTGCACCCCCCTGGTGATCCTGCCGGACGGCACGACCACGACCACCGTGCCCGAGGGCGCCGTCGCGGTCACCGGCACCTCCCGGCCCACCGGCGGGGCGGCCACCGGCTCCGGTGCCGACACCGCCACCGGAAGCTCGGCCCCGCGCCCGACCGTGACCGACCCGCTCGAGGTCGGTGCGCAGCTCGGCACCTCCGAGTCGACGCCCACGGTGACGGTCGTCCGCCCGAGGGGGTGCCCGTGAGCAGCCCCGGCCCCACGCCCTCGACCGTGACCAGCCTGCGGGTGCGCAGCGGACGCACCGTCGAGCTGCTCCTGACCGTCTTCGCCCTGGTCGTGGTCGGCCTGGCCTACGCCAACGTCGAGCTCGCGGTGCGCGAGGAGCTGCCGCCCGACATCTGGTGGCACCTGGGCATCCTGGCCGCGCTCGCGGTCGGCATGCACCTGGTGCTGCGCTGGCGGGCCAGGTATGCCGACCCCCTCCTGCTGCCCATCGCCACCCTCCTCAACGGGCTGGGCCTGGTGATGATCCACCGCATCGACCTGGGCACCTCGGCCAGCTCGGTCGCCACCCGCCAGCTGCTGTGGACCGGAGTGGCGGTCGCCGCGGCCTCCGCCACCGTGATCCTGGTCCGGGACCACCGCTTCCTGCGGCGCTGGACCTACCTGGCGATGGCCGCCGGTTTCCTGCTCCTGCTCATGCCGATGCTGCCGGTCATCGGGCACGAGGAGTTCGGCGCGCGGCTGTGGATCCGGGTGGCCGGCCTGAGCTTCCAGCCCGGCGAGCTGGCCAAGATCGCGCTGACGATCTTCTTCGCCGGCTACCTGGTCAGCACCCGCGACGCGCTGTCCCTCGTGGGCCGCCGCTTCCTCGGTATGCAGTTCCCCCGCGCCCGCGACCTCGGCCCCATCCTCGTCGCCTGGGGGCTGTCGGTGCTCATCCTCGTGCTCCAGCGGGACCTGGGCTCCTCGCTGCTGTTCTTCGGCCTGTTCGTCGCGATGCTCTACGTCGCCACCGAGCGGACCAGCTGGATCGTCATCGGCCTGACGCTGTTCGTCGCCGGCGCGGTCATGGCCTGGCAGATTTTCGCCCACGTCCAGGCGCGGGTGACGCTCTGGCTCGACCCGTTCGCGCCGGGACAGTCGGACCAGGTCGCCAAGGGGCTGATGGGGCTGGCGCACGGCGGCATCTTCGGCACCGGGCTGGGCGAGGGCTTTCCCTACCTGACCTACTTCGCCAACAGCGACTACATCTTCGCCAGCTTCGGGGAGGAGCTGGGGATGATCGGCGTCTTCGCGATGCTCGTGCTCTACGCC
>QEUR01000273.1 GCA_003577095.1 Acidobacteriota bacterium | reverse complement strand
GAGCTCGTCGGGGGGCTCGGGCCGGGCCAGCGCCTCGACGGGGTCGAGCTGGTCGGCTGCACGCTGCGGGGCAGCGTGCTCGTCGGTGCGGTCCTGGCCGGCGTCCGGCTCGAGGACTGCACGCTGGCGCAGGTCGACCTCTCGCGCGCGGAGCTGCCCGACGTGGTCATGGACGGGTGCACCCTCGAGGGCTGCAAGGCGCTGGCCACCTCCTGGTCGATGATGCGCAGCCCCGCCCTGCCGCCGGGCCCGAGCACCTGGCGCGACTGCCGGCTCGACCTGTCCACCTTCGCCGGCCTGCAGCTCCCCGGAGCACGCTTCGAGCGGTGCTCGCTGCGCGGCGCCGACCTCACCGGCGCGGTGCTGCGCGACGCGGTGCTGATGGACTGCGACCTGGGCGGGACCCGCTGGGAGGAGGCAGACCTGCGCGGAGCCGACCTCAGCGGCTCGCACGGCGGCGCGCCGGACGTGCGCAGCGCGAGGGTCGAGGGACTGACCGTGGACCTCGTCGGCGCCGAGGCGCTCCTCGCCCGGCTCGGCGTGCGCGTGCGCTGACCCGCGCCCTGCGCCGCGCCAAACCCCGTCGTGGGCCCTGCCCGTCGTTGCCTAGACTTGCGCAGGTGTCCGGACCCAACACCAACTACGACCCCGTCGAGGTCGCCGCGCTCGCGCCGGAGGCCGTCGAGCAGGCCGTCACCGACGCGCTGACCGCCGTCGCCGCCGCCACCA
This sequence comes from Acidobacteriota bacterium, assembly GCA_003577095.1. Taxonomy (GTDB): domain Bacteria; phylum Actinomycetota; class Actinomycetes; order Actinomycetales; family Dermatophilaceae; genus Ornithinicoccus. The sequence goes on along the minus strand of QEUR01000273.1, from coordinate 3,021 downwards.
CGCTGGAGGAGCTCAAGTCCGCCCGGCTGGCGCACGCCGGCGAGCGCTCCCCGCTCGCCCTGGCCAACCGGGAGATCGGGGCCCTGCCGCCGAGCGCCAGGGCCGAGGCCGGCAAGCGGGTCGGCCAGGCCCGGGGCCGCGTCAACCAGGCGCTCGCCGCACGGCAGGCCGAGCTCGAGGCCGAGCGCGACGAGCGCATCCTCGTCGAGGAGGCCCTCGACCTCACCGCGGTCCCCGGGCGCCGGCCGCTGGGCCGGCGCCACGTGCTGACCGTCACCGCCGAGCGGATGGCCGACGTGATGGTCGGGATGGGCTGGGAGATCGCCGAGGGCCCCGGCGTCGAGGCGGAGTGGTTCAACTTCGACGCGCTCAACTTCGACAAGGACCACCCGGCCCGCCAGATGCAGGACACCTTCTTCGTCGAGCCGGCCGACGCCGGGCTGGTCCTGCGCACCCACACTTCGCCGGTGCAGGCGCGCAGCCTGCTCGAGCGGGGCGTGCCGCTCTACGTCGCGGTGCCGGGCAAGACCTTCCGCACCGACGAGCTCGACGCCACCCACACCCCCGTCTTCCACCAGATGGAGGGGCTGGCGATCGACGAGGGCCTGACGATGGCCCACCTGAAGGGCACGCTGGACCGCCTGGCCGAGGGGATGTTCGGTCCGGGCATCACCAGCCGCCTGCGTCCGTCCTTCTTCCCGTTCACCGAGCCGAGCGCCGAGATGGACTTCCGCTGCTTCGTCTGCCAGGGGCAGGACCCGGGCTGCCGGACGTGCGGCGGCACCGGCTGGATCGAGTGGGGCGGCTGCGGGATGGTCCACCACAACGTGCTGCGCGCGTGCGGGGTCGACCCGGAGCGCTACCAGGGCTTCGCCTTCGGCATGGGGGTGGAGCGGACGGCGATGTTCCGCCACGGCGTCAGCGACATGCGGGAGCTGATCGAGGGAGACGTGCGCTTCAACGCGCAGTTCGGGATGGAGATCTGATGCGGGTTCCGGTCGACTGGCTGGGCGAGTACGTCGAGCTGCCCGAGGGCGTGACCGGCGAGCAGGTCGCCGCCTCCCTCGTGGCCGTCGGGCTCGAGGAGGAGGGCCTGCACACCAGCGGCGTGGGCGGTCCCCTCGTCGTGGGGCGCGTCCTGGAGAAGCACCCCGAGCCGCAGAAGAACGGCAGGACCATCAACTGGTGCCAGGTGGACGTCGGGGACGCGAACGGCACCGGCGAGCCCCAGGGCATCGTGTGCGGCGCCCACAACTTCGAGGTCGGCGACCTCGTCGCGGTGATCCTGCCCGGCGGGGTCCTCCCGACGCCGCAGGGCCCGATGACCATCTCGGCGCGCAAGACCTACGGCCACGTCTCCGCCGGGATGATCTGCTCCGTCCGCGAGCTGGGCATCGGTGACGACCACGACGGGATCATCGTGCTGCCCACCCTGCTCGGCGAGGACCGCGTCGCCGAGCTGGGTCTGCGGCCGGGTGACGACCTGATCGGCGTCCTCGGGCTGGACCGCGAGGTCGTCGAGGTGAACGTCACCCCCGACCGCGGCTACTGCTTCAGCCTGCGCGGCATCGCCCGCGAGTACTCCCACGCGACGGGCGCGGCATACCGCGACCCCGCGGCGCTGCCCGTCGACCCGCCCACCGGGGACGGGTACGCCGTGGAGCTGCGCGACGAGGCGCCGCTCGGTGGCGTCGCCGGGTGCGACCGCTACCTGGCGCGGGTGGTGCGCGGCATCGACCTGACCCGGCAGACGCCCGAGTGGATGGCGCGCCGCCTCACCGAGGCCGGCATGCGGCCCATCGGGCTGGCCGTCGACGTCACCAACTACGTGATGCTCGCCCTGGGCCAGCCGCTGCACGCCTTCGACCTGGCGACCCTCGACAGCCCGATCGTCGTCCGGCGCGCGCGTGCCGGTGAGCGCCTCCGGACCCTCGACGACGTCGACCGGTCCCTGGACCCGGAGGACCTGCTCATCACCTGCGGTCCCGACGGCGGGCGCATCCTGGCGCTGGCCGGGGTCATGGGCGGCGAGGACGGCGAGGTCACGCCCGGCGTCACGACCGACGTGCTGATCGAGGCGGCGCACTTCGACCACCGCACCGTCGCGCGCACCTCGCGCCGGCACAAGCTCTCCAGCGAGGCGGCCAAGCGCTTCGAGCGTGGCGTCGACCCGGCCGTGACGGCGGCCGCGGCCCAGCTGGCCGTCGACCTGCTCGTCGAGCACGGCGGCGGCACCGCGGACCCGGCGATCACCGACCGCGACGAGCGCCCCTCGACGACGATGCCGGCCATCGGCCTCGACCTCGGCATGCCCACCGCCTACGTCGGCGTGGACTACGGCCCGGAGCGGGTCGTCGAGCTGCTCGAGACGATCGGCTGCACGGTCACCCCCGCGGACGAGGACGGGCCCGGGACCGCCAGGGTGGTGCCGCCGACCTGGCGCCCCGACCTCACCGACGCGCCGTCGCTGGTCGAGGAGGTCGCGCGGATCGACGGCTACGACAAGATCCCCTCGGTGGTGCCGCGGGCACCCGGGGGCCGCGGCCTGACCCACGCCCAGCGGGCGCGCCGCGCCGTCGCCGGCGTCCTCGCCGGGCAGGGGCTGCAGGAGGTGCTGACCTACCCGTTCGTCGGCGAGGAGCGCTTCGACGCGCTCGGGCTCGCCGCGGACGACCCGCGCCGGGCGGCGCTGCGCCTGGCCAACCCGCTGTCCGACGAGGCGCCGCTGATGCGCACGGAGCTGCTGCAGACGCTGCCCGAGGCGCTGCGGCGCAACGTCTCGCGGGGCAGCCGCGACGTGGCCCTCTTCGAGATCGACACGATCACCCTGCCCGACCACGAGGCGAAGGCACCCGTGCCGGACGTGGGGGAGCGCCCCGACGACGCCACGCTCGAGGAGATCCGCGCCGCCGTCCCGGCGCAGCCGTGGCGGGTGGGGATCGTCGCCGCCGGCCAGGCCGACCGCGCCGGCTGGTGGGGTCCCGGCCGGCCGGTGGACGTCACGGACGTCGTCGGCTGGGC
>QEUR01000006.1 GCA_003577095.1 Acidobacteriota bacterium | reverse complement strand
GTGCGGGACCGCGCACGGACATGATGGCGGTCCCGTCGTCGTGGACCCGCACCCGCACCCGGCGGGCCTCGTAGGCGCGTCGGCGGGCGGCCCGCTCGGTGCCGGGGTCGGTGCCCGCGCAGGCGGCGACCTCGGCCTCCAGCGCGGCCTTGTAGCCGGCCACCGGCCACGCCCGCCCGTGCAGGTCTCCGTCGGGGTCGAGCCGGTCGGGCGCGGCCAGGTGCGGGTCGGTGCCCAGCAGCGCGGTGGCGACCAGGTCTTGCTGGTCGGCCTCCAGGGGACCGGTCTTGTCGTAGAACCGGGCCACCAGGTCCCAGGTCACCTCACCCCGGCCCAACGCTGCTGCCACGGTCGCGTACAGGCTCCCGCGGGCGGTGGCGGCGGTGATCAGGGTGCGGGCCTGGTGCCCCGTCAGACCCAGGGCGACCTCGACCTCCCCGACCGCGGCGCTCCGCACCGTGGCGGTCAGGTCGCAGGACCGGGACCAGCGGTGGTCGCGGTCCAGACCGCGTCGGTCCAGCTCCCTGGCCCGCACGGCGTCCACGATCCCCCTGACCGCGGCCACCAGCTGCGCGTCGGCCACCGACCGGGCCAGCCCCGCCTGCCGCAGCCGCTCCACCGCCGGATCCACCCCGGCCCCACCCGGGCACGGCCCAGACCCCGCACCCGACGAAGAAGAAGAAGACGACGACGACGAGGACGCGGACGACGAAGAGGACGACGACGAGGACGACGACGAGGACGAGGAGGACGGGGAGGACGACGGACCACCCGAGGACGCCGACGCCTGCGTCGACGACCCGGACCGCCGCGAGGACCCAGCAGCGGTGCTGGTGGCCGTGGCCGTGGGCGTGGCCGTGGCCGTGGGCATGGGCATGGTCGTGGGCGTGGGGGGCTGGTCGTCGGGAAGGAGGGTGAAGCTGTCGTCGACCGCGGGCCCGGAGAACCGGGCCCGCGCCAGGTCCGGCACCGGCGGTGCCGGGACGCTCACCAGGGCCGCGACCCCACCGACCAGCACCTCCACGGACCGGGGCACGGCAGCCGCTGCCCTGTGCTGCGCGACCGCCGCCGCGACCGCCGCCACCAGCTTCGACGAGCCACCCGAGGCCACCACCAGCGACGCGCCACCGCGCGGACCGGCGGAGCACCGGGGCGAGCCCGCCGGGACCCACAGACAGCTCCCGTCCGGCTGCCGCACCCACGCACCCCGCGAGCCACGGTCGCTGCGCACCCGGCCAGCCCCGCCACCCCGGCGCCCACGACCACCGCTGCCGTCCGGCGCATCCGGCTCACACCTCATCGGGACCAGTCCCACACCCAGCACCTCCCCTCGGCGCTCCGCTTCATACCCTCACCAGACCGACCCCAGACCCTCCCAGGAAGACCCAGGAACCGATCTCGACCACTACCCCCACCTTAGCAAACCTGTACGACGCACCTGTCGATCATCCACAGTGTGTCGCACAACTGTTCGGATCAACGAAGAGTGTGGACAGCTGGGTCCCCAGCTGCGCCTGAGGAAGAGACACGCTCTCCCGGTTAACATCGAGGACATGCAGGAGCAGCTGAGCGATCTCGGCGAGGCTCTGGACGAGGGGGACGGCACGACTGCCCGCACCGCGCTCCAGGGCGTTCCGGCGACCGACGAAGCGGTGCTGCAGGAGCTGGCACTGCGTGCCGCCGAGGGCTCGGACGTCGCCACCGAGCTCCTCCTCGAGCGGCTCGACGAGTCCGGGGTGGTGCGCCGGTTCGCCCGTGCCGCACTCTTCGACGACGGGGCCATCGACGACGTCAGCCAGGACACGCTCATCTCGGTCGCCAGCAGCATCGGCAGCTTCCGGGGCGACTCGAAGGTCACCACCTGGGTGCACCGCATCGTCCGCAACCGCGTCGTCGACCATCTCCGCCGACAGCGCGCGACCGCCCCCCTGCCCCCGGACGACCTCGCCCCCTCTGCGCGCATCAGCTCGATGATCGCCACCCGCGCAACCGTGCGCGAGGTGCTGGCGGCGCTGCCCGACCTCTACCGGGAGCCGGTGGTGCTGCGGGACCTCGAAGGACTCCCCTACGCCGAGATCGCCGAGCGGCTGGACCGCAGCCTCGGCACCGTGAAGTCGCAGATCGCGCGCGGGCGGGCCATGGTCGCCTCCGGCGTCACCGACCCGCAGGAGGACGCGTGACGGGCGGCGACCGGATCGGGCGCTACCGGCTCGAGGACGTCGTCGGAGTGGGCTCGTTCGCCACCGTGCACAGGGCCGTCGACGACTGGCTCGAGGACACGGTGGCGCTCAAGGTCCTCGCCGAGAACCACAGCCTCAACCCGGAGGTCCGTGAGCGCTTCATCGCCGAGGGCCGCAACCTGAGGCGGATCAACAGTCCGCACGTGGTCGCGGTGCACGACATCGGCGAGTCGGAGCGGCAGCAGCCCTTCCTCGTCCTGCAGCACGCCGACCGCGGCACCCTGGCCGAGCGCGTCCGCCGGCTGCGGGCCACCGGCTGGACGGCGACCACCGCCGACCTGCTCGTCGTCGCCCGCGGGCTGGCCGCCGCCGTCGAGGCGGTCCACGAGGCGCAGCTGGTCCACCGCGACCTCAGCCCCGGCAACGTCCTGCTCACCTCCGCCCCTGGCGACCCCGAGCCCACCCCTGACACGACCGGCGCGTCGGCCGTGCGGGGCGACGAGCGGCTCGTCCTGGCCGATCTCGGCATGTGCAAGGACCTGGCCCTCAACTCCGGCCTGACCGTCGCCGCAGGCACCTCCGGCTTCCGACCGCCCGAGCAGGTCGGTGCCGGACTCGTCGACACGCGCGCAGACCTGTGGTCGCTGTCGGCCCTGCTGGCCTGGCTCGCCGAGGGTTCCGACGTCCCGCCCGCACTGACCGGCGTCCTCGCTCGCGGCCGCTCGATCTCGCCGGACGACCGGCACCCGGACGTCCGCTCCTGGCTGGCAGACGTCGAGCAGGCCCTCCAGCCGCCTCCCCGGCCTGCGGCACGCCCGACCCGACCCCCCGCTGAGGCGGGCCGACCGCGACGCCGACGCCTCGCCATACTCCTCGCGTCCGTGCTCGCAGCCCTCGCGGTCGGCGTGGTCGGCGGACTGCTCGTGGGACCACCCGACGAGCCGCCGAGCCGGACGTCGCTGGCCAGCGTGGCGATCGACGGGCCCACCCGTGTCACGGTCGGCCAGGAGGTCACCTTCACAGCCTCGGTGAGCGGCCTGGAGAGCTGGATCTGGACCCTGCCCAGCGGGCGCTACGTGCCGGACCTGGCGTCCGTGACGATCACCGCGCAGTCCCCCGGGCCGTCACACCTCACCCTGCGGGGCCAGGACGCGGACGGCCGGGAGATCGAGACCGTCCACGAGCTGACGGTGACCGAGTAGGCCTCTGCGGCGAAGAACTTTGCGGTCGCGTGCAACCGATCGCCGGTCCTCCCCGACGGACGCCGTGAGAGCACGCACCGGACAAACGAGCTGGAGGAAGAACGATGCGACGCACACTGAGCACCACCGCGGTCCCCGCGGTGCTGATGGGGACCCTGCTGCTGAGCGCCTGCGGGGAAGGAGACCGCGCCACCTTCGACGAGGCGAAGCCGGTCCAGCAGGCCGAGGCCGCGGCCAAGACGACGCAGGAGCCGGCGGCGACCACCTCCACGCCCCCTGCCGACGACACGCCCGACCCGGCCGACTTCGCCGGCCTGGTCCCGGTCGAGTGGCCGGACGCACCACGGGAGCTCACCGCCCTCGAGAAGGAGTTCCTCTACGAGCCCGGTCCGTTCGCGGGCGACGCCTACGACGAGGACGCCGTCGTCGAGGCCGTCGTGGCACAGCAGCCGTCGACCCCGGCCGAGTGGGAGGAGGCCGTCCGCGCCCAGGTCCAGGAGGACCTCGCCGAGGACCTCAAGACCGTGATCACCTTCGACCCGAGCCTGGGCGGCACCGGCACGGAGCCCACGGAGGGCGGCGCACCCCCCGAGGCCGAGACCGTAGGGACCAACCACTTCGCGCTGGTGCTCGACGCGAGCGGGTCGATGGGCGCCGCGTCCGGGTCGGGGACCCGGATGGACGAGGCCAAGGCCGCCATCACCACGTTCGTCAGCGCCCTGCCGGAGGGCTCGAGCCTGTCGCTGCGCGTCTACGGCCAGGAGGGCGACAACACCAAGGCGGGCAAGAAGGTGTCGTGCGCCTCGACCGAGACCGTCTACGAGGGCCCGGCGCACTCGGAGAAGTTCGCCGACCGGCTCCAGGCCGTGCGGCCGACCGGCTGGACCCCGCTGGCGGCCGCCATCACCGCGGCCGAGGGCGACATCCCGAAGGAGGCGACCGACGGCATCGTCTACGTCGTCACCGACGGGCTGGAGACCTGCGGGGGCGACCCGGTCGCGGCCGCCGGCAAGCTCGCCGACAGCGGCATCGAGCCGATCGTCAACGTCATCGGTTTCCAGACCGAGGGGGAGGACGAGGCCGCGCTGCGCGCGATCGCCAAGGCGGGCGGTGGTGAGTACACGCAGGCGGACTCCCAGGCCGAGCTGGAGAAGTACTGGAACGAGGAGTACTCCCGGATGATGGCCGCCTGGGACGAGTGGCAGAACACCGAGCTGCGCCGGCTCGAGGCGGAGGGCGCTGCCAAGATGCAGGACGCCGAGGAGGTCGGCGGTCGGTTGATGGAGCGGGCCGAGCGGCAGGGTGACCGCGCGATGGCCGTCGCCGAGCGGCTCGGCGCCGAGGGCCACCTCGACGACGGCGCCAAGACCGCGCTGTGGACCTCGCTCTACAACCTCAAGACCGACATGTGGACCTACGCCTACGAGGCGAAGAAGGCGAACTGGTCGGCGTCCTACGGGAACCAGCGTGGCGCCTGGCGTGACGTCTACGAGAAGGGCACGTCCAAGTGGTCGGAGTACTACGCCAAGCAGAACGGCTGACCGGATCCTGAATCACCTGCAGAACCGACCGACCGGTGGCTCGGGACCGTCCCGACCACCGGTCGTCGCCTGGCGACCCGGAGGTGACACCCTCGTCGCGGCGCTGAGCCTGCTGGCGTTCTGGCTCTGCTACTGGGCCGGCAGCACCGTGAGTGCCTGGGCGTTGTGGTCGGGCATCGTGGTCGTCGGCACGGTCGTCCCCGCCGTCACCGTCCTGTGGTGGCGGCGCGAGGGCCTCTCCGGTCTCGGCGTCCGGCGCCGCCGGCTGCTCACCTCGCTCGCCGTGTCGCTGCTCCTCGGCGCCGGCTCGGCCCCCCGGCTCGTCACGCTGGCCGCCGAGCAGGGCGTGCCCGTCGCTCCGCACCTCCTGGGCAACCTGCTCGTGCTGTGGGAGCCGCTCTTCGTGTTCGGCTGGCTCTACCTGCGCTGGGAGCGCGCCTTCGGGTGGTTGCCCGCGATCGCGCTTACCGGCGCCGGCTTCGCCCTGCAGCACGTCGGAGCCGTGTCCCTGCCGACGGCGCTCGGCTTCGGTGCGTTCGCCGTGTTCTTCGCGGTGGTCTTCGCGCTGGTCCGCAACCTGCTCGTGCTCTGGCCGCTCTTCTACCCGGTCGCCTCCGGCATCGGCACCCTGCAGGCCGGACTCGCCTTCGGGTGGTCCGACCTCGTGCCGGCCGCCGTCCTCCTCGTGGTCCAGGTGGTGATCGTCCTGGGGGTGTGGGGTCTCGCCCGCCGCTCGAGGGGTGCTCGGCTGCGGTGACTCGGTGACTCCGAGACCGTGGGTGAGTACCTTGTGCTGGCACGCCCAGAATGCGAGGACCCATGGACCCAGAGACGTACACCGACCTTCTGGCCAAGGCGCGGGCGGAGGTCGCAGCCACGCTGCAGGAGGCCCGTCAGCTGCGGCTGCTGCTCACCGCGGCCGAGCGTCTCTTCCGGGTGCAGGCCTTCGACGAGATCCTCGACTCCGTCCTGTCCGCCACCCGCACGCTGCTCGGCTGCGACCTGGCGCACGTGAACCTGCAGGGTGCGGACGACCCGGGGAGGCGGCAGTCGATCCGCGCGCTGGACGGTGCGCTGACCGAAGCCTTCCGCCAGCAGCGCACCCCCGCCGGCTCGGGGCTGACCGGCAAGGTCGCCGAGTCCCGCAGTCCCTACGCCACCCTGGACTACCTCGCCGACCAGGACATCCGGCACGACCCCCTCGGTGACGCCTCGGTGCGGGCGGAGGGGCTGCGGTCGATGGTCGGGGTGCCGCTCTTCCGCAACGACGACGTGATCGGCGTGCTGATGGCCGGCTACCGCCGGAGGATCCCTGTCGGCATGTCTCAGATCAGCACCCTGTCGACGCTGGGCAGCCTGGCTGCCCTCGCGCTGAACAGCGCCCGGCTGCACGAGGAGAAGCTGAGAGCCGTGGCGGACCTGCGCCGGGCGAACCAGCAGCTGCAGGCCGGCACCGCCGACCTCGAGTCCTCGGCCGTCGCCCACGACCGCCTCACCACGCTGGTGCTGCGCGGAGCCGGTGCCGTCGAGCTCGTCGCCGCGGTGGCTGACATCCTCGGCGCGAGCTGCGTCGCCCTCGGTCCGGACGGGGCACCCCTGGAAGAGACCCGGTCGCAGGACACACCGCTGCACACCGTCCCTCGAGAGGAGTGGCGACGGACCAGCCCGGCGGGACGGGCCCAGCGCCTGCTCGTCCAGGGGGACGCAGTCGTGTGGGTCGTGCCGGTCACAGCCGCCGGTGAGGTCCTGGGCGGCATCGCCCTGCGCCGTCCCGATGCGCCGGACCTGACCCCTCTGGAGATCCGCACGCTGGAACGGGCCGGCGTGGTGCTCGCCCTCGTCCTCACCCGGGAGCAGGCGGTGGCCGAGGCACGCCACCGGATGACCAGCGACGTGCTGCTCGAGCTCATCACGGCCGACGCCGACGACCAGCTGGACCGGGAGCGGGCCACGCAGGTGGGGCTGCGCGAGGGCGACCCCTACGTGGTGCTGGTCGTCAGGGCGCCGGGGCAGGACCGCGGGGCTGCCCAGACGATCCGCACCTTCGCAGGCTCCCGCACCGGGCTCGCCACGCGCATCGGCACCGACACCGTCGTCGTCGTTCCCAGCACGGACGCCGAGCAGACGGCGGCCGACCTGGCCCGGAGGCTCGACAGTCAGGACCCTGGCACGGACTCCCACGGGGTCTCCGGCGTGGCCGTCGGCGCGAGCGGGCCGCTGACGTCGCTGACCCGGCTGCCGCAGGCGTTCCGCGAGGCCGAGGCCTGCGCCCGCGCCCGGCAGCGCCTGGGCGGAGCCGAGCGGTGGGCCACCAGCGCCTCCCTGGGCCACCTGGGACTCCTGCTCGGCGCGGGTGGCAGCGGGCGCCCCGCAGAGTTCGTGGAGCGCAGCATCGGGCCGGTGCTGGACTACGACGACCGGCGAGGGACCCACCTGCGGGAGACCCTGGAGTGCTACCTGGAGACGGACCGGAGCCTGCAGAAGGCCGCCCACCTGCTCAACGTCCACCCCAACACGGTGACCCAGCGCCTCGGCCGGGTCGGTGACCTCCTGGGCGACGATTGGCAGGAGCACGCCCGGCTGCTGGACGTCCAGGTCGCCCTGCGGCTGCGACGCCTGCAGGACGGATGACCCGGCGCGCCGACGCCCCGCCCACGTGGTGGCTGCACCACATACCCGAGGGCGAGGAGGTGGTGCCGAGCACGTGGTGCGCGCGCGGGTGCGGACCCTAGCCTCGAGGTCATGCCACCGCCTCGACTCCCCCTGGCCGGCGTCCGCGTGATCGACCTGACGCGAGCGCTGTCAGGCCCCTTCTGCACCACCCTGCTGGCCGACCTCGGGGCCGACGTGGTCAAGGTGGAGTCTCCGCGGGGCGACATGATCCGCTCGTGGGGACCGTTCGACGGGCAGACCAGCCTCTACGACGTCTCGGTCAACCGGAACAAGAGGTCGGTGGTCCTGGACCTGCGGTCCGGCTCCGGCATGGCGGCGCTGCGCGAGCTGCTCAGCACCGCGGACGTGCTCGTGGAGAACTTCCGTCCGGGGGTCCTGGAGGACATGGGCCTGGCCCCGGAGGTGCTGCGCCGGGACTTCCCCTCCTTGGTCGTCACCCGCGTCAGCGGCTACGGCCCGGTCGGCCCGTCGAGCGAGGACCCCTCCTTCGACCAGATCGCCCAGGGCATGGCCGGCTTCATGTCGGTCACCGGCCTGGGCGGGCAGCCCACCCGGGCCGGTGTGCCGATCGCGGACCTGCTGACCGGGATGTTCGCGGCACTGGGGACGACGGCCGCGCTCGTCGGCCGCCGGACCGACGAGCCCGCACCGACGGTGGGTGTGTCGTTGGTGGAGAGCGTCCTCGGGGTGATGACCTTCCACGCGCAGCGCTTCCTCTCCCTCGGCGAGTCCGCCACCCCGGCCGGCAACGAGCACCCCGTCATCGCGCCCTACGGGATCTTTCGCTGCGCGGACGCGCAGATCAACATCGCCGCCGCGACCCAGGCCCAGTGGGAGTCCCTGTGCCGGCTGCTCCGCCTCGACGAGCTCCTGGACGACCCGGACTACACCGACCAGACGGCCCGCCTGCGCAACCGCCGACGGCTCACCGAGCTGCTCCCGCGGCTCGCGGCGGCCGGTGTCCCCTCCGGCCGGGTCAACGACATGCAGGGCGTCTTCGAGGACCCCCAGGTCCAGGCGCTGGACGTCACCGGCACGGTTCACCACCACGCGCTCGGGGAGGTCCGCCTGCTGCGCGGACCGATCCGGCTCGACGGGCAGCTGCCAGGGCTCCGGCACCCCCCACCCGCGATCGGCGAGCACACCGACGAGGTCCTCGCCGAGATCCGCCAGCACGCGACCTCTACACCGAAGGACGACCGATGACCCACCGCACCTCCCGGCGCACCCTGGCCCTCCTCCCGCTCGTCAGCCTCCTGGCCCTGACGGCCTGCGGCTCCGGCAGCGGCGACGGCGGGGACGGCGACCCCGTGATCCTCCGCCTCTCCCACCAGTGGCCGGACGTCGGCGCGGACGGCGAGGGCGACCACCGCGCGATCATCGCCCAACGCTTCGCCGAGGAGGTGAACGAGCGCGCCGACGGGGAGCTCGAGGTGCAGGTCTTCCCCAACGCCAGCCTGGTCAAGTCGACCGAGCAGTTCTCGGCCATGACCAGCGGCTCGATCGACGCCTCCGTCTTCCCGCTGTCCTACGCCGCGGGCCAGGTGCCCGCCTTCGACATCACGCTCATGCCGGGCCTGGTCCGCAACCACGCCCAGGCCGAGGCCTGGGAGACCTCGGCCATCGGCGAGTCGGTCGAGGCCATCACGGAGGAGAACGGGGTCAAGATCCTGGTCTGGATGTGGGGCTCCGGCGTGTTCGCGACCAAGGGCGACCCGATCGTGACCCCGGACGACGTCCGGTCCGGCATGGTGATGCGCGGTGCCGGAGCCGCGACCGAGGAGGTGCTGGAGGCCGCCGGGGCCGGCATCACCAGCCTGCCCTCCACCGAGATCTACACCGCCCTGTAGACCGGCGTCCTGGACGGGGTCACCACGTCGCCGACGTCGACGGTCTCGTTCAACCTGCACGAGCAGATCGACAGCTACACCGCCTCGACCGAGAACTCCTTCTGGTTCATCATGAACCCGCTGATCATCAGCAACGGGTCCTGGGACTCCCTGACCCCGGAGCAGCAGAAGATGGTGGAGGACGTGGCCGAGGAGCTGCAGCCGGAGGCCTACGCCATGGCCGACGAGGACGAGGCCGCCGCGACGGCCTTCCTCAAAGAGGCGGGTGTCGACGTCGTCGAGATGGACGACCAAGCCTTCGAGAAGTGGCAGGAGCTGTCGAAGGAGACCGCGTGGAAGACCTTCGCCGAGCGCGTGCCGGAGGGTCAGCGGCTCCTCGACGAGGCCCAGAGCGCGGGGCAGTGACATCGTCCGACGACCCCGCGGGTGACCGGCCCGCGGCCGCACCGACCGGCCGGATCACCTCCTCGACCACCGACGGGGTCGCCACGCTCGTCATCGACAACGTCGGCAAGCACAACGCGGTCACCGGCCCGATGTGGGACCAGCTCGGCGCGGTCCTGGACGAGCTGAGGGAGCGGGACGACCTGCGCCTGCTCGTCGTCCGCGGCGCGGGAGGTGTGTTCTCGTCCGGGGCGGACCTCAACGAGGTCCTGGCCGCCACCCAGGGAAGAGAGGCAGCGACCCGCTTCTGCACGCGCGTCGCCACCGCGCTGCTGAGCCTGGTCCGGTTCCCCTCCCCGACGCTGGCGGTGCTCGAGCGGCACGTGGCGGGCGGCGGCGCCGAGATCGCTCTGGCCTGCGACCTGCGCGTGGCCAGGGACGACGTGACCTTCCAGATCCCGATGGCACGGCTCGGCGTCGTGCCCGACCACGTGACGGCACGTCGGCTCGCCCAGGTCGCCGGCCCCGCGACGGCACGGTCGGTCCTGCTGCTGGGGCGCTCGTTCGACGCGCAGGAATGCCTGCGACGCGGCCTCGTCGAGGACGTCCTGCCGCCGGAGACGGTCGACGAGCACCTGGCCCGGACCGCCCAGACCTTCCGCTCCCTGTCCACGTACTCGGTCACGCGCACCAAGGCGCTGATGCTCGGGCACGAGGCATGGGACCAGAAGGGTCTCGTCGACGAGATGGTGGCCTCGTTCCTGCACGGCGACGTCGCGGCGAACGCCCGGGCGTTCCTCCGGCAGCGCGCCGCCCGCCGCGCCCCGACGTCGTGAGTCGGGCCTCCGACCGACCGGGTATGCCGTGGAGGTCGTGGGTGCCAGCCCCACAGCGTGGCGAGGGCTAGGTGAACAGCGGCTCGAGGATCGTGTCCCAGACCAGGTAGATCGAGAACCCGCCGTAGAAGAGCACCGCCCAGAACATCACGCCCAGCCGGAAGCCCTTGAGCCCGATGGTCCTGGGCAGCATGCCGCGGTTGAGCATGATCAGCAGCACCGAGTAGACGAACATCACGATGCCGTTGAGCGCCGCCGAGGTGACGATGAGGACCAGCGGCTGGTCGACGCCGACGAGCAGGATGACCGAGCCGAAGACGATCATCGCCCAGACCATGCCCACGTAGATCCGGCTCTCCGTCCAGGTGGTGCTCTCCCGTGCCCAGTTGGTCTTGACCACGTCGGCGGTGATCCGGGCGACCATGTCGAGCACGGTGAGGTTGGTCGAGAGCAGCACGATCATGCCGGTGAGCCAGAAGGCGTTGCCCACCCAGGGCGCGTGCTCGGCCTTGAGGGCCTCGCCCTCGAGCCGGATGAACTCGAAGCCGCCCTCCGGGCTGCCGCCGACCCCGACCGTGGTCCAGGCCAGCATCATGAACAGCAGGATCGCGGCCAGGCCGAGCACGAAGAAGGTGGTGAACTGCTCGCGGTGGGCGACCTTCCACCAGCCGCGCCAGCGGCGCAGGTTCTCCTCGTCCTGGGGGAAGAAGTAGCCGATCGAGGCCTCGGTCTCCTCCTCGCCGGTGATCGGCGAGACGATCTTGGGCAGCCGCTCGCCCATGCCAAGGCCCTTGTCCCTCACCCAGTTGGACTGGGCCAGGTTCATCACGCCGCCGGCGCCGGCGAAGGCGATCGCGCCGAGCAGGGTGGCGATGCCGACGGTCTCGATGCCGTCGGGGATCTTGGCCACGTCCGTGGTCAGGCCGCGGCCCAGCGCGGCCCAGGCGTCGCCGCGCAGCAGCGCGACGAGGATGTAGAGCATGAAGAGGACGATGAGCGCGACCAGGAGGAACTGGATCTTCTCCACCGTCCGGTAGACGACCGGCGAGATCGTCAGCACCAGGCCGATGAGCACGAGCACCCCGACCGTGATCGGCACCACCGTGGACTCGGACAGGCCGAAGACGTAGGTGAAGGCGGTCGCGCTGCCGGTCGCCCACCCCGGCCACATCCAGGGGATGACGGCCATCAGGATGAACATCCAGCCCCAGTGCTTCCACAGCCGGGTGAAGCCGGTCACCGCGGTCTCGCCGGTGGCCAGCGTGTAGCGGGTGATCTCCATGTTCAGGTAGTACTGCGTGAGCACGCCGATGACGGCCAGCCAGACGAGCGCCATCCCCGTCTGGGTGGAGATGTAGGGCCACAGCACGAACTCGCCGGAGCCGATCGCGCCCGCCAGCAGCAGCACGCTGGGGCCGAGCACCTCCTTCAGCGGGCGGGGCTCGGGCAGCGCGGCGTAGGGCACTCCGGGCAGGTGGCGTGATCTGATCTCGGTGGCGAGCTCGCGCTCGCTTTCCTCTGACGGAGCGGACATCGTCTGTCACCTCACACGTTCAGCGACCCGCCCGGATCAGGGCGGGGAGACACCGTCGGCGGGCCCGTGAGGTCGGACGGCAGCGTCCCGCCCCGGAGGCTAGACCCGGTCGGGGAGGTCGGCAACCGGACGCGCGGGTATGCGGTGTGAGAGGCTCGGTGCCCGCCGCACCCGCGCGACACCCCAGGAGGACCCCGATGACGGACGTCACGGTCACCCACGCCCCGGACCGCCACCGGTTCGAGGCCCGCCTCGACGGGCGGCTGGCCGGCTTCGCCGACTACCAGCAGACCCCCGAGCTGTGGGTCTTCACGCACACCGAGGTCGACCCGGCGTTCGAGGGTCGTGGCGTCGGCGGCGCGCTCGTGCGCGGCGCCCTCGACCACGTGCGCGAGGACGGCACGCGCACCGTGCTGGCGATCTGCCCGTTCGTGCGGGCCTGGATCGAGCGGAACCCCGGCTACGCCGACCTGCTCTACCGCGCCAGGCCCTCCACCGTCGACGACTGACGGCCCGCGACCCTCCGACCGCAGGACGAGACGGGCCCATGCCGATCTCCGACGTCGGGCCGATGCTCCTGTCGGTGGCCTCGACCAGACTGGCTCGACAGCCACCGAGACGAGAGGGGAACCGATGACCACCACCCGCACCCGCACCGCCCGCCGCGCCGCCACCGGCGGCCTCGCCGCCCTGGCCGGGCTGGCCCTGGCCCTGCCGACCGCCGCGAGCGCGGCCCCCGACGGGGAGCACTCCATACCCGAGGGTGCGTCGCTCACCCAGCAGGAGGAGGCCCTCCGCCAGGAGGTGCGCGAGGCGGCGCAGGAGGCGCAGCGGCAGGTGCGCGTCAAGGGCACCCCGCCCGGCAGGTCGACCCCGTCGACGGACGCGCTCGACGCCGGCATGGCCCGGGTGGTGGAGGACGGCGCGATCGGGGTCACCGTCCGGGTCGACTCCCCCGGCCTGACCTGGCGCGGCTCGGCCGGGGACCGCGCGCTCGACGAGCGGCCGCCGGCCGGCTGGCAGGACCGCTTCCGGGTCGCCAGCAACACCAAGATGATGGTCTCCACGCTCGTGATGCAGCAGGTGCAGGCCGGCGTCTGGAGCCTCGACACCCGCGTCGAGGAGGTCGTCCCCGGGCTGCTGCCCGGCCACGGGGACGTGACGCTGCGCCAGCTGCTCAGCCACACCTCCGGCATACCCAACGGCACCCAGGAGCTGCTGCTCCTGAACCTGGACGGCGGCGAGATGTCGGACTTCCTCGCGGCCATCGGGCGCGACTACACGGACCAGGACCACGTGGACGCGGTCAACGCCTTCCCGGCGCACTGGACCGAGCCGGGCACGTTCGTCTACTCCAACGCCGGCTACGTGGTGCTCGGCATGCTGCTCGAGGCGGAGACCGGCCGGAGCGTCGAGCAGCTGCTGCGCGAGGGCGTCTGGGGCCCGGCGGGGATGCGGCACAGCTCCTACCCGCTCAACCCCGGCATGCCGAACCCGGCCCTCGAGGAGGACGCGTGGATCGGGGACGGCTGGCTCGAGCTCGGCGGCTTCGACCCCGACCTGTTCCGGTCCTCCGGCGCGGTGGTCAGCACGACGGCCGACCTCAACGCCTTCACCCAGGCGCTGGTCTCCGGCGAGCTCCTCGACCCGGCGCTGGTGGAGGAGATGGTCACGCCGGTGACGAGCGGCCTGCTGGACTACGGCCTGGGCGTCTACCGGCTGCCGGACCCGTGCTCGAGCCCGGAGGACCCGCAGTGGCTCTACGGCCACGACGGGGCCAGCTACGGGACGCTGAGCGTGGCGTTCACCAGCGCGGACGGCTCGCGCCAGCTCTCGCTCGGGGTCACAGGGCGCGACATCAGCTCGCTCCAGGGCCGGTGGAACATCAACGACGTGCTGGTCCCGGCGCTGCTGGCGACCTGCTGAGGACGGCGGTGCGCCGCCCCGCCGGTCAGTCCGCCGCCGGCGGGGCGGGGACGTAGAACCCGGTCGTCGCGGCCACGGTCCGCGCCACCTCGTCGTCGCCGGCGCCGGCCGTGCGGTGGGCCTCGCCCCACGCCTGCGCGGCGGCCCGGTTGAACTCCCCCACCGCCGGGTCCGCGGCGATCTCGTCCGGCGTGCCCTCCATCTGCTCCCCGCGCAGGTGCAGGGCCAGGCCGAGCAGAGCGCCGTCCCAGCCGACGCCCACCGCGCCGGGGCCGAACTGGTCCCACATCTCCGGCGGCACCTGCGCGCGATGGACGAGCTCCAGACGGGTCCCGTCGGCCACCTCCGCGAGGGTCACCTCCACGAGCGAGGCGTCAGCGCCGCCCTGGGGGGCCATCTCCCACGTCACGACGAACCGTCGCGGCGGGTCGCACTCGCGCACGACCCCGCCGGCGTTGCCCTCGAACTGGTAGCGCCCGCCCGGCTCCAGCTCGCCGCTGACCGGCAGGAACCACCGGGACAGCCGCCGGACGTCGGTGAGGGCGTCCCACACGTCCTCCTGGTCCGCAGCGTAGGTGCGGGTCATGCTGACCACCTTGGCCGGCCCGGCCGGCACCTGCCCGTCGGCCACCCGGCGTTCCACCGCCGCGAGCTCCTCCATCAGGTCCTTCATGCCATCCTCCTCGTGGTGCCGGCGCTGCGGCCGGGGTCGTCATGCTCGGGTATGCGGTGCTCCTCCGCCGCGCGCCGCTCGCGCCGGCCGCGGGCGAGCTCGGTCTCGAGCGAGTCGAGCCGCTGCGACCAGAACTGGCGCAGGCCGGCGAGCCAGCCCTCGGCCGCCACGAGCGGCTCGGGCCGCAGCGCGTAGATGCGGCGCGACCCGTCCGGGCGCACCGTCACCAGGCCGGCCTCGCGCAGCGCCCTCAGGTGCTGGGAGACGGCGGGCTGGCTGATCCCGAACTCCTCGCCGACCAGCGTGGCCAGCGTCCCGGCGGACAGCTCGCCGCCGCCGGCCAGGCGCTCCAGGACCCGCCGGCGGACCGGCTCGCCCAGGACGTCGAAGAGCTCCACACCGCTATCCTCGCCGGAGGATGCTTATAAGTCAAGACTTAAATAGATCGGGACCTCAGGAGCGAGTCGACCTCGAGCTCGAGGACGGGCTTCCCGTGCTGGTTGTGCAGGACCCCGGCGATGAGCGCGCGGGACCGGCCCGGGCCGGCGGGCTCCACGGTCCGCACCCGCACGGTGCAGCCGAGGACGTCGCCCGGGCGCACCGGCCGCAGGAAGCGCAGGCTGGTGATCTCGCGGCCCGCGACCACGTCGAAGCGCCGCAGCAGGCCGCCGACCGCGAGCCGCTGGTAGATCGAGACGGTGTGCAGCCCGCTGGCGATGATCCCGCCGAAGTCGCTGTGCGCCGCGAGCTCGGGCGAGACGTGGAAGTACTGCGGGTCCCACTGCGTGGCGAAGGCGACGATCTCCTCCTCGGTCACCGCGTGCGTGCCGCAGTCGACGTCCTCGCCGACCGGCAGCTCCTCGGCGGGCAGGAGCTCTGGCGCGGTGCCGGGCAGGGTCATGGGGTGCCACCACTTCTCTCGTCGGGCCGTCGCGGGGGGGCGGGCCGGGCGTCGCGGGCGTACGCCGCGGACGCACAGTCCATCATGCCGTGCGGTCCGGCCAGGGGCGTCGAGGCTAGGGGAGCCTGACGCGCCCCTGCAACGGCTTTCGGCGCCGGCGCAGGAGATCCTCGCCGATCACGTCCGCCAGCCCCTCGAACTGGTGCCCGCCGCGGGGGTGCAGGTGGGTCGCGGCCGACGGCAGGCGACGGGCGTGCAGCTCCAGGTGGGCGTGCGGGACGATCTGGTCGTCCCGGCAGTGGTGGAGAGAGAGTGGGACGCGCGGCTCCGGCCCCTCGTAGGCGTAGTCGGCGACGTCCCAGCCGTCCGGCGTCCAGTCCGGCATCGCGAGCAGCACCACGCCGGACGGGAGGGCGGTCCCGTCCTCGCCGAGCACGCGGAGGAGGACGGACGCCCCGAACGAGTGCGCCACGACGAGGTCGCCCGGGCCCGCGCCCGCGAGCGCCTCCCGGACCGGGACGGCCCAGCCCTCGTAAGACATGTCGTCCTCCGGCAGGAGCGGCATCTCGATCTCCGCCGCCACCGCGGCTCCGAGGGCGTCGGCCAGCGCGCGGTCCTCGACCTGTCCGCCGGCTCCGTGCACGAAGAGCAGTCGCATGGTGGTCCGACCTGCGTCGGCCGCGGGACTCATCGGCGGCCCCGGCGGCCGTCAGTCGTCGGCGCGCTCCAGGTAGACCCAGCGGCCGGCCCTCCGCACGAACCGGCTGCGCTCGTGGAGCACCCCGCGCTGCCCGTCCAGGCGCCAGCGGGCGCGGAACTCGACCTCGCCCTCCTCGTCGCCGGGGCCACCGGCGCGCGCGTCGAGGACCTCGAGACCGTCCCAGACGAGCCGCTCATCGGCGTCGACGTCGGAGGGACGGGTGCGCGGGTGCCAGGTCCGCACCACGTGGTCGAGGTCCCGCAGCGCGTACGCGCTGTAGCGCGAGCGCATCAGCTCCTCGGCGGTCCCCGCCAGACGCTCCTGGCGGTGCAGGGGACCGCAGCAGACGGCATACCTCTCACCCGAGCCGCACGGGCACCCGTCGACCACCTGACCCAGTGCTCCGACCATGCGGCCAACGGTAGCCGGGCCGGCCCCGCCCGGTAGGTCTCCTCCGGGTCAGAGCGCACCCAGCGCGCCGGCGACCGTGTCCAGGCCCTCGCGGATCCAGGGCAGTCCCTCGGGCTCGTCGGCGTCGAGCGCCGCCCACCGCCGCGCGTCGGTGGTGCCGTAGAGCATCGGCGTGGCCACCCGCAGGGTGAGCCGGTCCTCGTCGTCGCCGAACGCGACGCCGGGCAGGGTCGCGATGCCGTGCTCCTCGAGCAGGAGGCGGGCGAGCGCGGGACTGCCGGCGACGTCACGGGGGGCCAGCCGGCCGCGCAGCGGCTCGAGGTCGGGGTAGACGTAGAAGCCGCCGCCGGGCTCGGCGACGAGTGCGCCCGCGGACCGGAGGACGGCAGCGGTGGCGCGCGCGACCCGGCCGTGCAGGCGGCTGCTGCGCGCGATGTGGGAGACGAGGGGCTCGGGCTCGGTGAACGCCCACGCCGCGGCCAGCTGGACCGGGTGCGCCGGCGCGGACCACAGCTCGCTGGCCACGCTCGTCACCCGCCGGCGCACCGGGTCGAGCACGCCTCCTCCGGGGATCCGGGCCACCCCGATGCGCCAGCCGCCGAGGGCCAGGTTCTTGCTCAGGCCGGTCGTGGTGATGGTGCGCCCGGGGGCGACCTGGCTCGGGGTGATGACCTCACGGTCGGGGTCGTGCACGAGGTCGAGGTAGATCTCGTCGGAGATGACGACCAGGTCGTGCTCCTCGGCGACCCGGCAGAGCTCGCGCACGGTGGCCGGCGTCGCGACCGTGCCGGTCGGGTTGTCGGGGACGGTCACCAGGACCGCGGTGGGCGGCGTGCGGCCCTCCCGCAGCTCCCTGGCAGCGCGGTCGAGCAGCTCGGGGTCGGGCACGCCGCCCTCGCCGGGGACGGTGGGGACGCCGACGCTGCGCTGCCCGAGGATCGCGTTCTGCGCGGCGTAGCTGACCCAGCTGGGCTTCGGGAGCAGGACCGGACCGCCCAGGGCCTCGAAGACCGCATACAGCAGGGGCTTGCTGCCCGGGCCGGCCACGACCTCCTCGGCGCGGGTCGGGACGCCGCGGCGGGACCAGTAGCCGGCGGCGGCCTCCCGCAGCGGTGCCGCACCGGCGACCTCGCCGTAGGAGGCCTGCGCCGCGTGGGTGGCCAGCGCCTCGACGAGCGAGGGGTGGACCGGCAGGCTCGCCTCCCCGAAGCCGAGCGGCACGACCGGCAGACCCTGCGCCCGGCGGCGGGCGATCTCCTCGTTGATGGCCAGCGTGGGCGAGACGAGCACCGGATCCTCCTGGGGTTGGTCGCGGCCAGTCTGGCACGTCGGGGATGGCAGGGCGCCCGTGTCGCTCCCGCCCGACGCCGCCGACTAGCCTGGGGCCACCAGCCGCACCGATCCCGGGAGCAGACCACTGATGCGCGTCGCCGACACCATCCTCGACACGATCGGCGGCACGCCGCTCGTCCGGCTCAACCGCGTGACCGACGGGATCGCCGCCACGGTCCTGGCCAAGGTCGAGTACCTCAACCCGGGCGGCTCGGTCAAGGACCGGATCGCGGTCAAGATCATCGACGCCGCCGAGGCGGAGGGCAAGCTGCGGCCCGGCGGCACGATCGTGGAGCCGACCTCGGGCAACACCGGCGTCGGGCTCGCGCTCGTCGCCCAGCAGCGCGGCTACCGGTGCATCTTCGTCTGCCCGGACAAGGTCGGCAAGGACAAGATCGACGTGCTGCGGGCGTACGGCGCGGAGATCGTGGTCACGCCGACCGCCGTCCCGCCGGACCACCCCGACTCCTACTACAGCGTCAGCGACCGACTCGCCGCCGAGATCGAGGGCGCCTACAAGCCCAACCAGTACGAGAACCTCAACGGCCCCGCCTCCCACTACGAGTCGACCGGGCCGGAGATCTGGCGGGACACCGACGGCCGGGTCACCCACTTCATCGCCGGCATCGGCACCGGCGGCACCATCTCGGGGACCGGCCGCTACCTGCGGGAGATGGGCGACGTGACGGTCATCGGCGCCGACCCCGAGGGCTCGGTCTACTCCGGCGGGACCGGACGTCCATACCTCGTCGAGGGTGTGGGCGAGGACATGTGGCCCGGCGCCTACGACACCTCGGTGCCCCACCGGATCATCGCGGTGAGCGACGCCGCGGCCTTCGACATGACGGTCCGGCTGGCCCGCGAGGAGGGGCTGCTCGTCGGCGGCTCCTCGGGCATGGCCGTGGTCGCGGCCCTCGAGGCGGCCAGGGATCTGGGGCCCGACGACGTCGTGGTGGTC
Organism: Acidobacteriota bacterium; assembly: GCA_003577095.1. Classification (GTDB taxonomy): domain Bacteria; phylum Actinomycetota; class Actinomycetes; order Actinomycetales; family Dermatophilaceae; genus Ornithinicoccus. The sequence goes on along the minus strand of QEUR01000006.1, from coordinate 6,024 downwards.
CTGCTGCCCGACGGCGGCCGCGGCTACCTGGGCAAGATCTTCAACGAGCAGTGGATGCGCCGCTACGGCTTCAGCGCGGGGGCCGAGGAGGAGCGGACGGTGCGCGACGTGCTCTCGGCCAAGACCGGCCGGCTCCCGGACCTGGTGCACGTGCACCCCACCGACACCGTCCGCGACGCGATCGACATCATGACCGAGTATGGCGTCTCCCAGCTGGTCGTCCTCGGCGCCGAACCACCGGTCACCATGGGCGAGGTCACCGGCGCGCTGACCGAGCGCGAGCTGCTCGACGCCGTCTTCCACGGCACCACCAGGCTGACCGACGCGGTGGGCGGCCTGACCGGGGAACCGCTGCCCCTCATCGGCATCAACGACCCGGTCAGCACGGCGCGCGAGGCGCTCTCGTCCGCGGACGCGCTGCTGGTCACCGAGGCCGGCAAGCCGGTCGCCGTGCTCACCCGCCCCGACCTGCTCACCTTCGTCTCCCAGTGATCGCGAGGAACGACATGTCCGGATTCGCCACCCGCGCCATCCATGCCGGCCAGGCCTTCGACCCGCGGACCGGCGCGGTGATCCCGCCGGTCTACCAGACCTCGACCTTCGTGCAGGAGCACGTCGGCGGCCTCCGGGACGGCTACGAGTACACCCGCGGGACCAACCCGACCCGCGACGCCCTGCAGGAGCTGGTCGCCGACCTCGAGGGTGGTGTGCGTGGACTGTCGTTCGCCTCCGGGCTGGCCGCCGAGGACGCGACCCTGCGGGCCCTGCTCGCGCCGGGCGACCACCTGCTCATGGGCAACGACGTCTACGGCGGCACGCACCGGCTGGCCAGCCGGATCCTCGGGCCGTGGGGCCTGCGGCTCAGCACCGTCGAGATGACCGACCTGGACGCGGTGCGCGCGGCGATCCGCCCCGAGACCCGGATGCTCTGGCTGGAGACGCCCAGCAACCCGCTGATGAAGGTGACCGACATCGAGGCGCTGGCGGCGCTCGGCCACGAGCACGGCCTGACCGTCGTCGTCGACAACACCTTCGCCTCGCCCGCGCTGCAGACGCCGATCGCGCTCGGCGCCGACGTGGTGGTGCACTCGGCCACGAAGTACCTCGGCGGGCACTCCGACGTGCTCGGCGGCGTGGTCGTCACCGCGGACGAGGAGAGCGCCGAGAAGATCCAGTTCCTGCAGTTCGCCGCCGGTGGCGTGTCCGCGCCGTGGGAGGTGTTCCTGACGATCCGCGGCATCAAGACGCTGGCGCTGCGGATGGAGAGGCACAGCTCCAACGCCACCGCGGTCGCCCAGAGCCTGGTCGGGCACCCGGCCGTGGAGCGGGTCTACTACCCGGGGCTGCCCGACCACCCCGGCCACGAGGTCGCGGCCCGGCAGATGAGCGGCTTCGGCGGGATGGTCTCGCTCGCGCTGGCCGGCGGGGCAGCCGCCGCCCGGCGGTTCGGAGAGTCCACGAGCGTGTTCCAGCTGGCGGAGTCCCTCGGCGGGGTCGAGTCGCTGGTGAACTACCCCGCCGAGATGACCCACGCCTCCGTGCGCGGCACCGAGCTGGAGGTGCCGGACAACATCATCCGGCTGTCGACCGGCATCGAGGACGAGGCGGACCTGGTCGCCGACGTGCAGCAGGCGCTGGAGCGGCTGGGCTGACGCACGACCCGACGGCGGCGACGATGACCAGCGACCAGACCCCCGGGCGGCCGCCGGCGCCGGACGCTCCGCGCACCCTGGCCGACCCCGGCACGCCGTTCGCCGTGGTGGACGGGGCGAGGCTCCGTCGCAACGCGCGCAGGCTGGCGGGCCGGGCCCGCCGGCTCGGCGTGCCGCTCCGCCAGCACGTCAAGACCGCCAAGTCGGTCGAGGTGGCCCGGATCGTCGACGACGCCGGGCCCGGTCCGATCACCGTGTCCACGCTGGCGGAGGCGGAGGCCTTCGCCGATGCGGGCTACACCGATGTCCTGTATGCCGTCGGCATCGACCCCCACAAGCTCCCACGGGTCGTGGCGCTGCTGCGCAGGGGCGTGTCGATGACGGTCCTGCTCGACGGCGTCGACCAGGCCGCGGCGGTGCGGGACGCGTCCCGGGCGGCCGGACTGCCCATACCGGCCCTGATCGAGGTCGACGCCGACGGGCACCGGGGAGGGCTGCCGCCCGGCGCGCCGGCCCTCGTGGAGGTCGGTCGCGTCCTCGACGCGGCGGACAGCCTCGCCGGCGTCCTCGTGCACGCGGGCGAGTCCTACTTCGCCACCACGCCGCTGGAGCAGCGGGCCGCGGCCGACCGGGAGCGGGATGCCGCGGTCACCGCCGCCGGTCGCCTGCGCGAGGCCGGGCTCCGTGCCGACGTGGTGAGCGTCGGGTCTACCCCGACGGCGCACGCCGCCACCGACCTGACCGGTGTCACCGAGCTGCGGGCCGGCAACTACGTCTTCTTCGACCTCGTGATGGCCGGCATCGGCGTCTGCTCCCTCGAGGACCTGGCCCTCTCCGTGGTCGTCACGGTCATCGGCCACCGACGGGACCGGGGGTGGATCATGACCGACGGAGGGTGGATGGCCATGTCCCGCGACCGCGGGACGGCCAGCCAGGCCGTCGACCAGGGCTACGGCCTGGTCGCCGACCTGGACGGAAACGTCATACCGGACCTGGTGATGACCGCCGCCAGCCAGGAGCACGGCACGCTGGCCGCCCGTGATGGGACCGAGCTGCCGGACCTGCCGCTCGGCACGCGCCTGCGCATCCTGCCCAACCACGCGTGCGCCACCGCCGCCCAGCACCGCGGCTACTACGTCGTGGACGGTGGCGGGCAGGCCGCGGGCGCCCCGGTGATCACCGGCTGGTGGGAGCGCGTGTCGGGCTGGTGAGCCCCCTCCGGCGTGCGGTGTCCGCCGCCCGGTGTCACAACCGGGAGGCGGGCGGTGTCTCCATGGTGTGACGGCATCCCACACCGTCCTCGCCGTCACCGGAGAAGGAGGAGACATGTCGCACACCACCCGCATCCCACCCGCCGAGATCACCGGCGTCAAGGGAGCCCTGATCAAGCGGATGGTCATCCGGAAGCTGGGCAAGGTGCCGACCGCGGTCGGCGTCTACTGGCACCACCCGAGCGTGCTGTTCGCGACCTCGGGCCTCGGCAGCAAGGTGTCGCGCTGGGACGCCTGCGACGAGGGGCTGAAGTCGTTCGCCCACATCGCCGTCGCCTCCCTGGTCGGCTGCACCTGGTGCCTGGACTACAACTACTTCGAGGCCCGCAACAAGGGCCTGGACGTGGACAAGGCGCGCGAGATCCCGCGCTGGCGGGAGTCGGACGTCTTCACGCCGCTGGAGCGGGACGTCCTGGAGTATGCCGAGGCCATGAGCCAGACGCCGCCCACCGTGACCGACGAGCTGGTCGACCGGCTGCACGCCGCCCTGGGGCCGGCCGCCGTCGTCGAGCTGACGACGGTGATCGCCTTCGCGAACCTGAGCACCCGGGGCAACGTGGCGCTCGGGATCGAGTCCGACGGCTTCGCCGCCGCGTGCGGCCTGGCGCCCATGGCCGAGCGAGTACCGTCGACGTGATGAGCGAGGACCCCTTCGTCGCCCACCGCAGCCTGCTCTTCACGGTCGCCTACGAGATGCTCGGCTCGGCGGCCGACGCCGAGGACATCGTGCAGGAGGCCTGGCTGAGGTGGGCGGCGCTCGGCGACGCGGGTCGCGGCGAGGTCCGCGACCCGCGGGCCTACCTGGTGCGCGTCGTGACCCGCCTGTGCCTCAACCGGCAACGCACGCTCGCCCGGCGGCGCGAGGACTACGTGGGCGAGTGGCTGCCCGAGCCGCTGCTGACCAGCCCGGACGTCGCGGAGGACGTCGAGCTCGCCGAGAGCGTGTCGATCGCCATGCTGAGGGTGCTGGAGACCCTCCGGCCGACCGAGCGCGCCGTCTTCGTGCTGCGCGAGGTCTTCGACGTGCCCTACGACGAGATCGCGGAGGCGCTGGACAAGAGCTCGCCCGCGGTGCGCCAGATCGCGACCCGCGCGCGCCAGCACGTCGCCGCCCGCCGGCCGCGGATGTCGGTGAGCCGCAGCGAGCAGGAGCAGGTGGTCGAGCGCTTCCTCGCCGCGCTGACCACGGGTGACGTGCCCGCGCTCCTGGACGTGCTGGCGCCAGACGTGCTCGTCGTCGGCGACGGTGGCGGGCTGGCGCCGACCATCCCCAAGCCGGTCCGCGGAGCCTCCAAGATCGCCTCGGTGATGGGGCAGTTCGCCGAGCTCGTGCCCGATCCCCGAGGTCTGGTCGCCGAGCTCAACGGGAGCGTCGCGCTGCGCATCGACCCGGGCGGCGAGCACGACACCGCCGTGTCGTTCGTCATCGAGGACGGCCGGATCACCGAGATCTACGCGGTCCGCAACCCCCACAAGCTGCAGCGGCTGAACGAGACGGCCCAGCTCACGAGGTGAGTGGGGCGGCCCGCCCGACGGGCCGCGGCTGCCGGGCGGGCGGCGACCTGCGGTCGGCCAAGCGCGCTCAGCCGATCACTGGCCTGACGGTCGGATCTGCGACCCTGTCGTTGCTCCGCAGTACGCTGCTCACCGCTCCCCGAATCACTGTACGATCACCGCTCCCCGAATCACTGTACGAGGACGAATGTCAGAACTATGCCCCGCGATCAAACACGAAGAGCCCTCAACCCCGAGGATCGGAGTCGGCAACCTTGACTTAATTGAGAAGAGGCGTCTTCTAGTACGGATGGCAATCAAAGCCCTCGCAGGTCAGGCTTGCTTAAGGTTACTACCGCCTTGAGTCATGATAAGTCGGGCTCGTTCGTCAGCCTTGGCGAACTGAGCCGCGAATATCGCTCGCTGTCGTGGCGTGAGATCTTTCACTCGCCGTCGTGCGTCTTCCTGAGCAATCTGTCTTGCCTCTTGCCGTGTCAAATTCTGACCCATCATGTCCTTCTTTCACTCATCGCACTCGCCCACTCGGGTCGATGACTTCATCCTGTCCTAGACCACCGACAGACCTCCAGTCGGCACCGAGAGGAGGGTCTGTCGGATCAGTTGGTAGAGCGAGCCTGGTCTCCTGGACGAACCAAGCTTCACGCTGGAGAATCCCATCGTGACTCACGTACTTGTCCACCACTGGGATGGCTTCAGCGCGCTCTGCCTCGCTCCAGGTCTGACGGGTACCGTCCGGATTCTTCCTATCCTCGGTGCTGACGAACCATTCCATGAAACGACGCGGCGCCACGCCGGTGTATGGCATAAATTGCGAGGAGTCAATCTCGTACATAGACTCCGTCAGACTCTTTGGGTATGGTTCGAGGTAGGTCACGTCAATCTTCAGTCGCAAGAGATGTTTAGCGCATCCGTGGCACGGATAGGCGGTGACATACATATGCGCTCCCTTTACAGATCGACCTTGCCTTAAGGCGCTCATCAAGGCAGCCATCTCGGCGTGAACTGTTTGCTGGAACTCGGTGAGCGAACGGATCGACGCACTTTTCAATGCTCCCCGGATCAGTTCTTTCACCCATTTATTAGGATTCTCCTCCAAGGCGCTGGACGCCTCTTTTGTCAAGACACCTGCGATCGACAGGTGTTCGAGTGTATCCCCCACAAGTTTTTCAATTTCAATCTTGGACGCGTCATACGCCGGACTCTCGGTTGGGCTTGTAGGATGGGCATTGGCGCCAAGACTAATCACATCCTCACCAACCATCAATGCTGCACCGACCTTCAAGCCTAACTCTGGCGACCTAGTTGCCGCTACAGAGGCTAACTGCATTCCATGCTCTTCAGGTGTGGGCCCAGGGTGTTCAGGATCTCCGAAGAGAAGGCGAACGAACCTGTCCAAGTCTTCGTCAGTTCGGACGAACACATCTGCCAGAGGAAATGTCTTGACGACATCTTGCCCGAACTCGCCCGATGATCCGGACTGGTCGCGACCTAGGGCGTGTCTCCCAATTTGGGCGGGCCCGAGGGGCGATGGTGGGCCTCATGTCGCGTTGTGAGGTGCTGACTGACGTCCAGTGGGACCTGATTTC